>PEWI01000144.1 GCA_002779555.1 Candidatus Bathyarchaeota archaeon CG07_land_8_20_14_0_80_47_9
CTCAACCTTAGGATTAACACTGTCAAGCGCGCTGAGTAGTTTAGAGAGCTTCTCGTATTGGAATAGCTCCTTAAAATCTTCAAGTTCAGCCGTTGACCTTAAGACGAGGCCGCGCCTCTTCTTTGGGTTTCCATCCTCGCCCACGGGGTTAAGCTCCACAGTCAGCCTGGTTGGAGAACCCCTATAGGCTGGAAGCTTCAACACGAACACTCCTAGAACACTCGTCCTTATCCTAGACCAGTCCTTACCATTCTTCAAGAAGTCTGCAAGCTTCTCCTCAGACAATTAAGGCACCGTTCAAATGTTATTTTGTTTCACAGTTAAAGGTTTTGGCTCTGACCCTCAGCTTCTTCAGCTTCTTCAGCTTCCTTCTCCGAGTCTTCTATGCCCTTCTCCGTGATGATGAACGACGCTTTGCTCTCGGGCAGGTAGGGCGAGTCTATCACCTTAGCAACCCTAGTGCCGCTTTTCCCCCTCCTCATGTGTATCCTATGCGTGCACGCGTGCGCCATTACGTGTCCACCCGTAGGACGCTCCGGGTTTCCGTAGAACTGAGCTGGGTTCGCCTGAACCTGGTTCGTTATCACAACCGCCAGGTTGTAGGCTTCTGAAAGCCTGAGCAGCTTGTGGAGGTACTGGTTCAGAAGTTGCTGCCGTTCAGCCAGCACTTCCCTGCCTATGTATTCGCCTCTGAAGTGGCTTATCATGCTGTCAACAACGACGAGCTTGGCGTTTTCTTCCGGGCACTTCTTGAACAGGTGGTCTATTAGGAGGCATTGGTGGTCACTCGTGTAGGCTCTGGCTACGATTATGCCGTCCAGAATCTTCTGCCCATCCAACCCCCTCTTAGAGGCGATCTGATACACCCTTTCCGGGATGAATGTTCCCTCAGTGTCCATGTAAATCACGTTCCCCTCCAGTCCACCCTGCTCCCTTGGAAGCTGAGCCGTGACGGAAAGCATCATGCAAATCTGCGTCTTCCCAACCCCGTAGTCGCCTATAAACTCTGTCATGGCTTGGGTTTCAACGCCTCCTCCCAAAATCTCGTTCAGCTTCTTCGATTCCGTCGTGCACCTAAGCAGGTTCTTTCTGCGCTCCCAAAGATCCGCAGCCTTGACGAAGCCGAAGTTCATAAGCCTCCTAGCTTCCTCGCACGTCTTGAAGGCTGTCTCCTCACCCAAACCAGCCCTGCTAATTATCTCCCTAACAGGAGTCACAGCCAGCGCTTCAACCGTTGTGAAGCCTGCTGCACGAAGCCTAGAAGCCGTAGACGATCCTACACCCTTAATCTTCTCCAAATCGTCGGACAAGCCAACACCTCCAACCGCCAACCTGAAGACCCTGTTGAACCCTCAACTCGGCTGCTGCCCTGCCATGTTTAATCCTTCTAACTTTCAGTGTGGCG
>PEWI01000254.1 GCA_002779555.1 Candidatus Bathyarchaeota archaeon CG07_land_8_20_14_0_80_47_9
TGGAATTCCACGACAGCCGAGGAGATTTTGAGAAGTGGGCAGAAGAGTCACTCCATGACAGGACACTGAGCGCACGATTCAAAGGAATAAGACTTGCAAAGCTGAAAGGGATGCAGCTGAGAGAATCATTGGCAAAGGTTACCGAGCAGAGGTTTGACGAGCTACATAAGCAAATGCAAAAGGCAACCCAATGCTTTTGAAGCGAACTGCACATGCTTTTATAAGAAAAACACGCCTAGAATATGCTCAACCCGTGGGCAAGGTGAGAATATTGAGAGAGGAGCTCCCCCTTCCTGAGAAGATTCTGCAAACGTTACATAACCTTTGCGCCACAGCTCCAGACTTGGCCAGAAGAAGTGAAGAGCTGTCGCAGGTTTTGCAGATTGACTTGAACGAGATTGAGAAGACTCTTGACAATTACAAGCTTGAAGGCTTCACTGAAGGTTTTGTGGACAATGAGGGAAAGAAGAGATACTACCTGACTGGAAGCGGAATAATAAAGGTCTGCGCGCTTTTCACGTAGTGAAGCCTGATGCAAGTTGCAATTTTCTCTTGGGAATATCCTCCGAGGATCGTCGGGCAGCTTGCCGACTACGTGAAAAACCTTGCTGTGCAACTCGTCAAGAACAAGGTAGGAGCGTTCGTCGTAACATATCATGATTACATGACGGGCCCGCACGACGACCCTGAAGGAGTCAAAACCTACAGAGTGAACAATCCGGTTCGCACGCACATAGGCGTCCTCACGTGGGTTCTCACGTTGAATCAGGAAGTTGAAAGAGCCACTTCAAACATCTACTACGATATTACCAAGCAAATCGACCTGATTGACGTGCACGATTGGCACTTCATTCCAGCCGCGGTCACGCTGAAAAAAGCACTGAACATACCGTTTGTTTATTCTGTGGAAAGCTTGGAAGACCACCGCTCCCACCGGGCAAATTCACCTTTCAACATGGCCATCAAAAGCATCGAGTGCCTCGGAATGTACGAGGCTGGAGAACTGCTTGTCAAGTCGGATTGGATGAAAGATGAGATTTCCAGAATCTACAGGGTTCCAGTTGAGAAAATAAGAGTGATTTCTCCGAACTTGGCGCGCTGGATGAAGGACATTTTGGAAACTTATAGCGATGTCGCTGGAGGTGCGACGCGCTAGATGAATCAAGACCTATCGGTCATGATGCTCACGTGGGAGTTCCCGCCCAGAATCATCGGCGGCATCTCTTCCCACGTTTACTACTTGTCTAAAAGCTTAGCAAGAAACGGCGCGAAGGTGTACGTGGTAACATGCGATTTTCCAGGCGCGCCGCAGCATGAAGTTGTCGACGGCGTGGAAATTTTGCGGATAGATTCCTACAAGAACCCGTCCCCGGACTTTGCAACCTGGGTTTACCTAATGAATGTCAACATGCAGAAGGAAGCAGCGGCTCTCGTTAACAGCCTTGGCGGTAAGATCGATGTTTTTCATGCCCACGACTGGCTTGTCGCAACCGCGGGAATCGGTTTGAAACACGTTTTCAGAAAACCGCTGTTCGCTACGATGCACTCAACGGAGATCGGACGCAGAAACGGGAT
>PEWI01000211.1 GCA_002779555.1 Candidatus Bathyarchaeota archaeon CG07_land_8_20_14_0_80_47_9
TCAAGAGGTTCGTCGACAAGAAGGCGGAATTCATCTTCGTTCCCGTGGAGAAGATTGAGGAAGTTGTCAAGAAGGAGAAGGCTATACCCTACGATGCGCCTGGTGTGGAGTTGGGCCATCACGGTGACGAGTGCAGCTTCGACGCGATAGTAGAGAAGTACAAGGTTAAAGACCCTGCAGTACTGGAGTTGGCGAAGATTGTGCGCGGCGCTGACACTGATAAACCTGAAGATGCTCCTGAAGCGCCTGGGTTAGACGCGGTTATGACTGGAATTTCCATAGTTGCAAAGGATGACCATGAAGCCATTGAGAAGGCTAGGCTGGTTTATGATGCTTTCTACACGTTCTGCAAACTGAAGCTCGTGCGCGAAAAGCATAGGGCTGAGATTGAGAAGGTGGACAGGAAGCAGCGGAGAGAATTCCTGAGAAAGAAGCTGATGGAGTAAACCAGAGCATCTTTCTTTTTTGTTCTGGGATGACCTGCAGTGCTCTGAGTGACGCGAAACAAGCCTCACGTTGATGGATGCGCTTCAGCTTGGCTGATTAAGCGGTTCATAGACAAGTATGCAGTTTTCGGGTTTATCACTAAGGAGCAAGAGATCCCTAAAAGTGCGATAGGATTCACGTTGGCGAAAGCAGAGATTAATCCTGTGGAGGGAGTCAAGACGACGTTCGATAGTCTCGTCGAAAAATATCGTGCCGAAGACCCTGTTGTGTTGAAAATCAGGGAAATAATACGAGATTATGAGTTCAACGAAGAGAATCCTGAGAGGATACGGTTGAAGGAGACTCTTGGCCTTTGCTTCGCTCTAAAAGGGCTTGAAAAGACATCAAAAGATGATGCAGAAGCAACAACTAAAGCCATTATGGTGATGGACGCGTTCTATGTCACTTTGAAAGACCTAGTCACCCTGAATCTGCTGCCAAGTCCTAGGATGAGCCTAACCATTTGCCTCTATTCTTATTAGCTTTCAAGACAATAGTTGGAGACTCAAGCAGGTTTGCACATGGATTCCAGAACAAGTAGCTCAGTGAACGTGGTTTTCTGGACTCTCTGCATTATGGGAGGGTTCGCGATTTTGAGTTCCACGATGGCTAAGAGCCCGGTTCTTAAGCCTTTCTCGCTTAGTCTTGGGACGCCGACCGATTGGACTGGGGTTGTTGCTTCTGCTTCAACAATTCCCGGAATTCTAGTTAGTTTGCCTGCTGCTTCGCTTTCCGACATTTTTGGCAGAAAGAAATTCTTGTTAATAGCTGGTTTTGTCTTTGCTTCTGCTCCATTCCTTTATCTTCTAATAACCGTGTGGTGGCAACTTATCCTCGTTAGATTTTACCATGGATTTGCAACAGCAATTTTTGTGCCGGTCGCCGAAGCCTCAATAGCTGAATTATTTCCAAACAAGCGGGGAGAACGAATTTCGCTTTTCTCTTCAGTAACATACGTTGGAAGAGTCATAGCACCTGCTCTAGGCGGATACATACTTTTCGCAACCACAGACGATTTTCACATGCTTTATTTGTCTGTGGCTATAGCGGGTGTAACAGCACTAGTTATGGCTCTTCCATTTTTGAAAGAAAGAAAACAACCTATAGCCACTCGGCAACCCAGTGCTAAAGAAACTGTTAAGACAATGTTCTATGGATGGCGAGCCATCATACATAACCGTGAAGTACTAGTAGTTAGTTTGGTCCAAGCAAGCCTATACTACGCTTACGGCTCCGCAGAATTCTTTTTGGCTGGTTATTTGCCAGAAGTTGCAGGATTAGACAAGTTCTCGACTGGCATCATCATCACAAGCATAATTGGCGTTGCCATTTTCATAAGACCATACATGGGCAGGATTTCAGACAAAGTTGGAAGACGTTTACCGATAGTCATAGGCTGCATAGTCTCTGCTGTTCCGCTGCTTGTTATTCCCCTTGTAACCGACTTCACGGCTCTCATTCTTCTCGCCATCATCTACGGTTTCGGTTTTGCCACCGTTACCGCTTCTACTTCGCCTTTGATTAGCGAGCTCGTGCCCAGAGAGGTTGTCGGCACATCTATGGGATTTCTTGCCACAGCCATGGATGTTGGGCAGACAATTGGGCCTATAGTCAGTGGTTTCATACTGGCAACAAGTCTACAATATGCAGGTGTCTTTCCTTCGCTTGCCCTTGTAGTGCTGTTTTCGTGCATAGTATTCGCCTTGTCTGGCGTCGCCAAAAAGAAGCTAAGTAGTGATGCATAGTGAAGCTTAGGAGATGTCGTTTTCCATGAACAATCTTCATCGTCTTCTTTGGATCGCACCTGCAAGAAGATCAGAGTATTTGTCTTTCAATTTGTTTGAGTTTCGTTTCTTCAGGGATAGCGAAAGAGGGGCTGCCTTGCTTTTTGGTAATCATTGGCTTTTCTCTATGTTGGTGGTCATCCCGTATATTCTGTCAATGAAGGTGATCCTCTTCAAGGCAAGGCGCCACTTCGTCATGTTGGAGAAGAATGTGGTTGGAGTGGCTGCTTTTCACGAGAAACCTGACAGCTTGCTTGTTGCCAGTCTAGGCGTTGCCAAAGAGTACCGGCGGCTTGGAGTTGCGACATACGTTCTTAGATATGCTGAGAAGTTAGCTGTTCGATTGGGCAAAGAGTGGCTGGAGCTCACGGTTCTGAAGGGGAACACTCCTGCGCAACGACTCTATGTGAAGTCTGGATTCTCCGCAGCGAAGGAGAGGCGATGGTCTTTCATCATGGAGAAGCAAGTGAGGAGTTATTAAGTCTTTCTTATAGGTCTGACGAAAATCTTAAGCATGTTGTCCACGTCATAGATTTGAGGTTCTTTTGGCTGGAAATCTTCATTTTGCCATGTTACGTTTACGTTGATTGTGTCTATGCTGCTCATCATTCCTGTTGGTGTCTAGTCCATAGTTTCAACATTGTTGTGAAAAGACCTTAAATAGCGAAACGCTATATACAGCGTTTGCTTTCGTCAGGTAAACACTAAGGATTGTGAAGTGAAGTTATGAAGTGTCCGTACTGCGGGTCTGAAAACCTCAAAACTCTCGAAACACGGGATTCACCCGACAACACTGTCAGGCGGCGAAAGGAATGCGAAAACTGCGGGAAACGCTTCACATCCTACGAGTACGTCGAAACCGTTGAGCTCATGGTGAAGAAGAAAGACGGCAGGCTTGAACGCTTCGACCTGAACAAGATCATAAGAGGCCTGCAGAAAGCCTGCGAAAAAAGACCCGTAACAATGGAGCAAATACACGAACTAGCCGAACACGTCAGACAAGACCTGATGACGCTCGGCAAAGAGGAAGTTACGTCACAAGAAGTTGGTGATTTAGTCATGAAGTATCTGAAGAAACTTGACAGAATATCCTACGTAAGATTCGCTTCTGTCTACAGAAGCTTCGAAGAACCCCAAGATTTTGAACGTGTACTGAAAGAGGTAAAAACATGAAGTCTGTGAGAAAACGTGATGGGAAATTAGAACCGTTCGACCAGGAACGGATAACAAACGCCGTGTGGAAAGCTGCCAAAGCCGTGGGCGGAAAAGACCGAGAACAAGCCAAGAGAATAAGTGATCAAGTTGTTCTTGAATTGAAAGAGCGGTTCGGCGAAGACGGAGTACCGACTGTCGAGGAAATTCAAGACCTAGTTGAAAAGATGCTCATAGAAAACGGCCACGCAAGAACCGCCAAAGCCTACATACTCTACAGGAAACAACACCAAGACCAAAGAGAACTCGCCGCCTTGATGAGCGACGCGGACTTGGTGGATCAGTACTTGGAAATTGAGGACTGGCGAGTGCGCGAAAACTCAAACATGAGCTACTCGCTGCAGGGCCTGAACAATTATCTCTCATCAACCGTCATCGCAAAATACTGGATCAGCAGAATCTACCCGCCCAACATTGCGGAAGCACACTTCTCGGGAGACATGCACATCCACGACCTAGGCGTCCTAGGACCATACTGCGTAGGCTGGGACCTGAGAGACCTGCTGATGTCAGGATTCGGCGGCGTCTCAGGAAAAATCGAAAGCAAACCCGCAAAACGCTTCAGAACCGCGCTGGGACAGGCAGTTAACTTCTTCTACACGCTTCAAGGTGAAGCCGCAGGAGCACAAGCCTTCAGCACCTTCGACACTTACCTCGCGCCGTTCATACACTACGACGGACTGAACCAGAAAGAAGTGGAACAGGCACTACAGGAATTCTTCTTCAACATGAACGTCCCCACACGCGTCGGGTTCCAAACACCCTTCACAAACGTAACCTGCGACCTCACCATCCCAGACTTCATGAAAGACGAAGCCGTGATCGTCGGCGGAAAAATGATGGACAAAACCTACGGCGACATGCAACCTGAAATGGACATGTTCAACGCGGCCTTCGCAGACGTCATGAGCCAAGGCGACTCGAAAGGCAGGGTCTTCACCTTCCCAATACCGACATACTGCGTCACAAAAGACTTCAACTGGGATTCACCGATAGCTGAAAAAATCTTCGAAGTAACCGCCAAATACGGCGTACCCTACTTCTCCAACTTCATAAACAGCGACATGAAACCCGAAGACGTGAGAAGCATGTGCTGCCGACTCAGAATAGACAACCGAGAACTCCGCAAAAGAGGCGGCGGCTTCTTCGGCGCAAACCCGCTCACAGGCTCAATAGGCGTCGTGACCCTGAACCTGCCCAGAATAGGGTACCTAGCACAAGACGAGGATGAGTTCTTCGAACGCCTAGAAGCGCTCATGGAAGTCGCCAAAGACAGTCTGGAAATAAAGCGGAAAGCACTTGAAACATTCACTGAGCAGGGACTATACCCCTACTCGCGACGCTACCTCCACCACATCAAAGAAGGATTCGGCAAGTACTGGAAGAACCACTTCTCAACCATAGGCATAGTCGGAATGAACGAGGCAGTGATAAACCTGCTCGGATCCAACATCGCATCACTTGACGGCGCGGACCTCGCCATGAGAACGTTGAAGTTCATGCGAGACAAACTGTCAGACTTCCAAGAGGAAACAGGAAGCATATACAACCTTGAAGCCACGCCAGCCGAGGGAACAAGCTACAGGCTTGCACGCATAGACAGAAAGAAACATCCAGACATAATCGCCGCAAACGGCAAAAGCATGCTGAACGGACCCGAACCCTTCTATACGAACTCTACCCAGCTACCTGTGGATTACGAGGGCGACCTGTTCGAAGCGCTGGAGCACCAAGACAGACTTCAAACCCTATACACGGGCGGAACAGTCTTCCACATCTACCTCGGCGAAAGACTCTACTCGTGGAAAGCCGCAGCAGAACTAGTGAAGAAAGTAGCTTGGAGTTCACACCTGCCCTACTTCACGCTGACACCCACGTTCAGCATATGCTCGACCCACGGCTACCTCAACGGCGAACACAAGCAATGCCCAACCTGCGGCTCAAGATGCGAAGTCTACTCCCGAGTGGTCGGCTATCTCAGGCCGGTTGACCAGTGGAACGACGGGAAACAGGCCGAGTTCGCTATACGCAGAACTTTTGACAAGTCGGTTGTCATGGCAACGGTGCCTGCCTGAGTGAAAAGCCCATGAAGTTCTGCGGAATCCAGAAAACAAGCCTGCTAGATTATCCGAACAGAATGGCGTCAGTGCTCTTCACGCCAGGCTGCAACCTGCGCTGTCCATTCTGCCACAACTGGAGAATAGTCTTAAACCCACAACCTCCGTTCCTGCAAGAGGAAACGGTATTAAGAATCCTTGAAAGCCGAAAGAAATACGTAGATGCGGTCGTCATAACCGGCGGCGAACCGACAATCCACAAGGAACTGCCCAGGTTCTTGAAGAAGCTTAAGGACAAAGGCTTCGCGGTTAAGCTTGACACAAACGGGTTTAACGCTCAAGTTCTGGAGGAATGCTTGCCTTACGTGGACTTCGTAGCGCTGGATGTGAAGACTTCCCTGGAAAAATATGAGAAGCTCGGAGCCCAAAACACCGCAGACTTTCTGCGCACAGTTGAAATTCTGAAGACTGGGAAAGTCGCGTATGAGTTCAGAACAACCGTTGTGCCCGGTTTTGTTGACGCTGAAGACATAGCACGCATCGGCGAAGTAGTCAAAGGTGCGGAGGCTTTCGCGTTTCAGCAGTTCATCCCAGAAGACACTCTGGACAAACGGTTTACAGGGCTCAAGCCCTATTCTCCAGAAGTCATCGGCAAGTACGCTCAAGCCATGAAAGAATACGTCGGAAAACTGATGCTTCGGATTTAAGAGGCAATGCCCGCATTTCAACTCACTTGTATCGACCATTCTGATCTAGTCGATCACATTCAAAAGCTGGTCCCAATAAACCAGACTGTCAGATATTGTCCATACGCAGAGATTCTTGAGTTCCATAGCGATTGCCTTTTCCATGACTGGGTTAGAATAACAATCGAACCGTGACGCCACACACATTAAG
>PEWI01000053.1:0-4790 GCA_002779555.1 Candidatus Bathyarchaeota archaeon CG07_land_8_20_14_0_80_47_9
CGCTAACGGCGCTTCAGGCAAATCTCTCACCGCAAGAGATACGAGGAAGGATAATGGCCATGTTCAGCGTGCTCTCGCTTATCACTGCGGTCCCAGTTCAAATAGTAGGAGGATACTTGTTTGAAACTCTTGGTCCACTGTCTCCCTTCATCGCTTCGACACCAATCTTGGCGTTGGCGACGCTGATACTCGTTAGAATAAAGGAGCCGGGACCGCGGATAATCAAAAAATAAGCGCGCGCGCTTCGGCTTCAAACTCTCATTCAAACCATTTTGGTTGCTATAATTTTGCCAACAAAGAGTAGTGAAAATGTTGCGGAACCACTTTTTTTGCGTCGACTTCTGACTACTTTGCAGTTGCAGTTACGGTTTCCATGCGCGAATAGACTTATTAGTCAGGTTGAAGCTAAAATCCGCTTAGGAGTGTAAGATTTTTGGATGGATCAAAGAAAAACAGAACTGTTACCATCATCGCTATAGCGGTGCTCATTCTTGTCATCATCTTCCCAGGATTCGCATCAACAGTGAAAGCAGCTGGACCAGAAAATGGCTGGAGAGCACAGCTGCTCTTCCATGGCCGTCCGGCATCGCTTATAGGACCAGATCCGCTTTCTCCTAGTCAAATCATAGGCGCCTACAATCTTAATTCAGCAACAGGCGACGCTGGAACGACGATAGCCATCGTCGACGCCTACGATGACCCAACCATTGCAAACGACTTAGCTACGTTCAGCAGCTACTTCGGTCTGCCCGCAGCGACTTTTGTGAAGCACAAGATGGCAACCACCATCAGTGTGAACAGCGGCTGGGCACTTGAAACATCGCTGGACGTTGAGTGGGCTCACGCCATAGCCCCGCAAGCAACGATACTGCTGGTAGAGGCCAAGTCAAACAGCCTGACCGATCTTCTTGCCGCAGTAAGCTACGCCACAAGCTACACGGGCGTCAAGGCAGTCTCGATGAGCTGGGGTGGAAGCGAATTCTCCACAGAAACCTCCTATGACTCGTACTTCAACGCCCCAGGAATCGCCTTCTTCGCGTCCAGCGGGGACAACGGAGCCTGCGTGATATGGCCTTCGAGCTCGCCGAACGTGATTGGCGTCGGCGGAACAACCCTCAATCTTGACTCAAGCGGAGCGGTGATTTCAGAGACAGCATGGAGCGGAAGCGGAGGCGGCGTAAGCGCATACGAGACCAAGCCAACCTATCAAACAAACTACGGCGTCACAACCACCAAACGTGCCGTGCCAGACGTCTCCTACGACGCAGATCCAAACACGGGCGTTCTAGTGTATGACAGCACACCTTACCAGGGTTGGTCAGGCTGGTGGGTAGTAGGCGGCACGAGCGCAGGAGCCCCGCAGTGGGCAGCAATCCAAGCTCTTGGGCTTTCGGCGACTAACAACAACTTCTATCAGGACGCGGCATCCTCAGCTTATCCTTCATACTTCAGAGACATCATAAGCGGGTCAAACGGATACTCAGCAGGCTTAGGCTATGACTTAGTGACAGGCTTAGGCAGCCCGGTCACCACCAGCTTCACAGCCTCGGTCACCCCAGACTTCTCACTGTCAGCGTCACCTGCCATGTTGACAATCGGAAGCGGATCCTCGGGAACCTCGACGATAACAATACGTTCCTCAACGGATTTTCGGACACAGTAACGCTTTCAACGACTGCTCCGACCGGTTGGACAGCCGATCTCAGTCCAACCTCAATTTCAACGTCGGGCCAATCAACACTGAGCATAAATGTGCCGACCAGCGCCATCAGTGGAACATACACGGTTACGGTGACAGGCAAAAGCGGATCGTTAAGCCACACCATAAGCCTGACAGTGCAAGTCACCTCCCCAGACTTCTCGATCTCAGCGTCACCAGCATCATTGACAATCAGAAGCGGATCCCGCGGAACTTCAACAATAACAATAACCGCCCTCAACGGCTTCACTGGCAATGTCACGTTATCAGCAAGTGCTCCAACGGGGTTAGCCGCCAGTCTTAACCCAGTTTCGATTTCAACCTCGGGAAAATCCACACTGACAATAACAGTATCAAGCAACACCAGAACCGGAACATACACGATCACCGTGACAGGCAAAAGCGGTACGTTAAGCCACACCACAACGGTCAGAGTAACAGTCCGAAGATACTGAACACCGTGACACCCTCCCTCCTTTTTTTGTTCAGACACAAGAAAATCCAGTAGTTTCACGCGCCCGATCAGCAAGAAGTTCTTCCAATCCTTTCCAAGGTCGTTCATAAAGTTCTTCTACAAAAATAACACTTGGCACGCTGAGAAGACTCTTTGACACCATGCAAACCCGAACATAAGGTTCAAACGTGAGCCCTCAAGACCACGCACGAAACGAAAATCTTTCCTACCGATACGCTGACTAACCTAGTTCCGCGGCGGGAAGGTTTATAAGTTGCGTATTACAGAATGTAATACAGTGCTTCAGATGAGCGTTATCACCATCAGAGTCGCGAGGGAAATCAAAGAAAAGTTGGAAAAATACAACGTTAACGTCAGTGAAACAGTAAGGAAACTGCTCGACAAATACCTCGTAGAGTTGGAAACGAAGAATCTTGCAGAAAGACTCGAGCTATTAAAGGAACACCTGAGCAGCAAAATAGACCCAAAACTGATAGCCAAGCTAGTGCGCGAGGACAGGGAAACAAGGTGAAGTATCTTCTCGACGCATCAGCACTCATACCGCTAGTCACCAGGCGTGGCAAACAGCTAATAATCGAGGCGTGCCGTGAAAATCTAGTTACAACAGACCTCGCACTGTACGAAGCCTGCAACACCCTCTGGAAGCTTGCAACATTATTGAACACCATACCCATAGAAGACGCCGTGAACGTTGCCATCACACTTAAAGACTTAGCCGTGAGAAGCGTGATTCAACCAGCAGATTTCACCAAGCTAGATTTTTCCCAAACACTCATGACAGCCCACAAAGAACGGCTGACATTCTATGACGCTTCATATATCACAACCGCACAAAGCACTGAAGCAATCCTAGTGACAGAGGATGAAAAGCTACGGAAAACAGCAAAAAAGTTCGTGAAAACGATAACTTACACCGAGCTTGAAAACAACCTAGCTCAAAGTTACCACTCCCACGGCTGAACCCTTGGTCGCAATATTTCGAACGCGCACGCATTTAAGCAACCCTGTTGAGGGTTATGGATTATGCTAAGGCTAGAAACCTTCGCAAGAAACTTTTAAATATCGATTTCATGCTTGTTTAACGGTGGAAGCATCTATACGGATGTTGTGACACTCTCACCAAAGTTTCAAGTCGTGATTCCTCGGAACGTCAGAGAAAAATTAAACCTAAAACCAGGACAGAAAATCGTCGTGATAGAGAAAGACGGCGTCCTCCATCTCATCCCTCAAAAACCCGTAAAAGAAACGAGAGGCTTCGCGAAAGAAATAGACACAAGCAACCTGAGAGACGAAGAGGACCGCTCTTGATCCTCATAGACTCATACGGCTGGATAGAATACTTCGCCGAAGGACCACTCGCAGACACTTACGCAACGCTTCTCCCCATCTTCACCAACCGCCTCAACCGCTGAAACCCCCCTCGGCCAAGCCCTTCCCAACCCTCTCAGCCACCGCATCAAACCCCTCAACCCCCACACTCACACCCAAAACAACAAAAAACAACAAAAAACAACAAAATCCAAACCCGCCAAAACAAAACAACTGCACACGACTGACATGCACCAGCATCTGCCGCCAACTTAATCTATAACTTACGAGTCCTCCAAAAAGCGGTGAAAGCAAAGTGCAGGCAATAGTCCTATGCGGCGGAACCGGGTGGAGACTGAAACCAGACATCTGGATTCCAAAACCAAAACTCAAAATAAACAATGAAACACTGATCTCACACCAAGTGAACTGGCTCAAAAAGCACGGTATCAACAAAATAGTACTTGCCACAAACACCACTGACTTGATTGAAGACCCATCCGTAACCTACTCGATAGAACAGAAGAAGCTTGGAACAGGCGGCGCCGTCAAAAAAGCCGCAGAACAAGTTGAAGATGAGAGGGTGTACGTGATGAACGTAGACGACATAGTCTTCTACAACCCAAAGAAGCTGTATGAATATGCCAACAGTGGCGCAGCAATACTGGTCGCAAAACCCACCTTGCCATTCGGAAGAGTCCTAACCGAAGACACTTACGTAACCGAATTCGCACAGAAACCACAACTAGACTTCTACGTCTCGACCGGGCACTACGTCTTCGAAACATCTGTAATAAAACGATACTTTCCAGATGAAGGAGACATGGAACTGAAGACGCTGCCAAAGCTTGCACACGAACGCATAATAAGGGCCTACGAGTATCAGGGCGAGTGGCTGACAATAAACACAATGAAAGAACTGTTAAATGTAAGAGAATGCCTTAGAAAACACAACTTGAAACAGCAGTAACGTGCTGCGTCAGAATGACAGGACGGAGGTGAAAAGAAACATGAACAAAGACAAGGCGCTAGGCTTTCTCATCTTCCTAGCCTGCACGGTAATTGCAATTCTCTACGCGGTAGGGCTTTTCTTGCCATACTTCGAAGGCTTCCGCTTTTGGGTAATAGCAACACCCGTACTTGTAGGCTTCGTAGCGATTCTAGGAATAGGTGCATGGATAGGCTGGACAATGGCAACAACACCGCCTCCAAAGCCAATTGAAGAAATGACAAGTGAAGAAGAGGGAAAAGAGAAGGCATCAGACAAGAAAGAGAAAAGTGAAGACTAACCCGCTCCAAGTACCATGG
>PEWI01000053.1:4864-6477 GCA_002779555.1 Candidatus Bathyarchaeota archaeon CG07_land_8_20_14_0_80_47_9
CTGCCAAACCAAAACCATGGGGTCGGCTGGCGAGCACTTGACGTTTCCTATGATGCCCGAAGCCAGCAAGCTTAATAGCCAAATGAAACACCGTTCATGCTTAAAACGGAGGAAGAGAACTCGTTTCGCAGTTGGGCATCTTGCTCTTGGGTACATTCTAGGCGCAGGATCAGCGAAGCTTTCCAAGACAAGCTTCAACATCCCAGCTGTACTGGTGCTTTCCATTGTTCCCGACGTTGATATTCTGATTCCTTTTCTTGAGCATAGAGGGCCCACGCACTCAGTCATAGTGATGCTGATAGTTTTCATGCCCTTTTTTGTAGTATATCATAAGAAAGCAGTACCATACTTTTTGGCCCTGATTCAGCACGCTCTGATAGGCGACTTCATTACTGGAGGAGGAGTCCAATTGCTTTGGCCTCTGACAACGCAGTCCTATGGAACCGGGATAGCCATCAGAAGCCAAACAAACGTGGGGATAGAATGGATAGCGTTTCTTGCAGCAGTGATCATGATGATCAAGACACGAGACATAACCAAGTTCTTCCAGACGCACAAATCCAACCTGCTCCTATCAATACCCACATTTACAACGCTACTGCCGACATTGGCGAGCTTCCCATTGGGCGTGCCCCTGTGGCTGGTTCCGCCGCACATATTCTACACAATCATATTCTCAATAGCCATCATACTTGCCGTTCCCAGGGCGTTCAAAGCATCTTAACGCATCAAAACCGACAGCCCTATCCTGTTCCCGTCTGCTCTATAGCAGTCGCACAGCCAACCAACGAAAAAACGTAACACAGAAGCTGCACACGCGACGCTAACCATGCAAGCTTTCAGCGTTTTGTCTCCTTCGCACCAATACAACATTCCTTCTCCTTTGCTGAGCATAATATCGACCAACGCTTATCATTCTAGACCAGGTTTCAGTCTTTCTAAAGACTAGGTCCTCAAGAAAAATGAAGGGTTTCGAAATGGAGTTGTTGCAGATGAAGTGGGCCCGGGGCGATTTGAACACCCGACCAACAGGTTATGAGCCTGGCGCTCTAACCTAGCTGAGCTACGGGCCCGTTTTTGCCTGTGCCGTTTTAATATGCTGTTTTCAAGTTGATTTAAACGTTTTCCGCATTTAAGCTGCTCTGAACGCTAAACCTAGCAATGAACACGCCCATAGTGATACAAGTATTCTTGGGCGTAGCCTGCGTATTCCCCGAAGTACCTTCTTCCGAACAGGTTCAGCCTCACATATTCAGAGTTGCTGAGCGATTTTTCATCAGAAATCCTTTTGATAAATCCGCGTGGAAAATGCTCTGCATAATGTCTCAGGATGACCCTTCTCATCCAGACATCAACTGGAAACGATTCGAGTTTTTCAAGCGAGAAAAGCAGAACGCAATCCGCTACCTTAGGCCCTACTCCTGAAAAATTCAGCAGCTCCACCCTTGCTGTCTCATAGTCGCTTCTCTTCAAACGTTCAAAATCAAAACTGTCTCCGTATACCGCTTTGGCAGTTTCAGACACGTATCTAGCTCGATAACCAAGACCGCAACCCGCTAACTCCTTGACGGTTGCTTTTGCCAGCTCAGCCGGTGTTGGAAACTTGTAGAAAC
>PEWI01000023.1 GCA_002779555.1 Candidatus Bathyarchaeota archaeon CG07_land_8_20_14_0_80_47_9
AGGCTTGATCATATGGAGTCTGAGGAGGATAGGCTTGTTGCAAGGCTGATTTGCAATGTGTGCAGGCGAAATGTGTCGGCTGAGGAGAAGAGCGAGATCTTGCAAGAGCTTGGCGAATTACACGTTAAGGCGGGTTTGAAGCCTGGGAAGGAGTTGGTCAGCAAAATTTCCGAGGAGACAGGCATGAGCTGCCGCTGGGTGATGAAGTATCTGCCTGACAATTTTAAAGAGAGACCAGGCGTTGGAGGCCCTTCTCCTGTATTTGATTTGACAAACGTAAAAGAAAAATTATATGAAGGTAAAGCTGCATGCCGTGCAACTCTGCAGCTTGAAGTTTTGCTAGCTGAACCTGCTGAAAGAGTTTTGACGGTGAAGAAACATGCTAACACGGATTTTGTGAATGTTGTGCTCCAAAGGCGGTTTTATGCGAACGTTGAGAAGCTAGCTGAAAATTTTGGTACCACACCGGATGTAATCATCAACAATATGCTGGTTTCCACGGTGAGAGAGCTGATGGAGGCTTCAAGCCTAAACCGGCTGGCTCCATGAAAACTTTTGTTTTCACCACCCAATTAGGGCTATGGATCTGACTTTCTCACTCTTTTCAGCCGTGATGCGGCTAAAGCGACGAGAAGCACGGCGATAATGCATAGTGGAACGTGTACTGCCATGTTTCTGAGGCCTCCAACCTCATGTGTGTTTAAGGCTAAATGTTCATGCATGCATGATGTCCTTATCCTCCTAGCTGTTAAACTAACATATTTGATGGCAGTATGCAGAACTAAGCGTCAAGGAAAAAGGAGAAAGGGAATTTGCTGAACTTATTCTTCATATCGATCGATTTAAAAGAAGCCCTAATGCAAAATGCTAGAGTAACTTCTCCATCTCTTCGATGACGATTCGAGCGTTTTCAGTCGCTTCCTTCGCGTCTTCTTTCGTTGCAAAGAAATCCAACTCGTACAAATCTTCGTGTCTGAGCTCCCTGAACCTGTCCAGCAAATCAACTACTTCACGGTTCAGCTTTTTTCTGTCAACATACTTTTCCTCCAAGTATCTTGCAACGCAGTAATGGCTTTTCTCTCTGAAACCGTCCTTCAAAAGCAATGACCGAGCAGCATGAAACATAGCTGAATAGGAGGAAACCAGACAACTGTCAAAAAGTCCATAATCAAAATTCTTTTGAGCCTCATCCAGCCATCTTCTAGCTTTCTTTATACTCTTCAATGCTTTTTCTTTCGATGGCAATGTTTTCCTTATCAAACCCTTCTGAAAGCATCTATCTAACTCACTCAACTGCCTCACCATATAGCGTCATGGAACCAAAAATCAGAGAATAGTAGAAAATCGGGTCTTCTTTTTTCAGTCTATCAATCCTTTCTGGGGTAAGAATCAATATCTGAACATTTCTACCCAGAATCTTTCTTACATCGTTCGATACAGCTGCCACCTTTCTCTCACCTGGGTGCTTACGTACTTTTATCCAAACATCCAGATCACTATCTTCATTATTACTTCCATTTGACCATGAACCATATACTCCAGCACCGAGAGCCTCTATCTTCTTTAACATTTTTATGATGTTTTTTTCTTTCAGCTTCTTCAGATTGAACAATACTTTCAGCGCATGTACGTATGGGTTTGACATGTCAACAACATCTTCCTTGAAGAAATCGTTTTTTGCAAGAATTCTCAGAGTTCTACTCACGTGAGCGGGGCTCAACTTCAAGTGTTTCGCCAGTTCCCTCACTTTTATCTTCTCAGTTGGGTTACTCAAGACGTACTCTATTATCCTTTCTCTTTCTCTTGAAAAAAGTGTTGCCATAGAATAAACATGTTGTTTACTATTTATAAACATATTGTTCCCTTTTGGACAACAAAAACTCGCATGGCAAAATATCACGCGTCTTCTTAAGAGACTCATCACTAACCAATATCTCGTAGACATCAATGGTCAGCATTTACCATAGCGCGAAAAAGCGTTGCAAATCACATCCCGCAAAATTCCAAAGCCCAAATCCATGTCAGCATTCCAGCAGTAAAAGAGACATTTGCGGGAGATAGCCCGAAAAAATTCGGAGATAGATATACTTAATTCAGCAGGTTACCATGACCTTGCCACGTTCAGGGGGTTTGAGGCCAACCGCCCTGTGCGTTAATAAATCGTCTCTGTGAAGCTTCACTATGGTTATCTCACCCTCTCCGGCCGCCGTTTGCAACAAAATCCGTTTTCCGGTTGCCCTCACCCTCTTCCGTGCTCCACTGCTTAAAACCACGTGTATTCCATGGTTCTGTGAAGTCTTCGTCGGATTAGGAGTTCATGTGAAGTTTCGTCGGATAATCGTTCTTAGTGGATATTGTGCACAGACTGGTTTACAAACTCTACTCTTAACGTGAAGAACGGGAAAACGCTTATTTTTGAAAACTCCATGAGTAAGGTGTGGTGAGCCGGAGTGAGTAAACAGACAGATGCTCAGGGAGAAACAACTTTCAACCCGCATGATAAAGACCCGCATAGAAGAAAGGTTCAGCTTTCAAAGTCTACCGAATCTTCTGTTAGGAAGCTTACCAAGCCTAGCCGAATAGGAACAGTGGCGGCTAAGAAACATGTGACTGTCTTTTCCATAAGAGAACGGAGAAAAAATCTTCCATTAACCGAAAGAAATCAGGTGACCATAGGTGAATTTGTTTATAAAAAAAGTAAGTGTTTGGGAACAGTTTTTCCTTTAGCTCGAGGTCTGGGTGGATGCACAGTTGCTCCCAATCGCTAATCTCCGTTTTTGCTTCAACCAATAAGCGCGTGCCTGTCTAAGCTCAGAGCATGTCTTCTGGGATTCGCCTCTTGACCCACTCCACCGAGTCGAAGTCGTCATCATAGGAAACTATCATGTCAGTGGATAGTTCCTTGAGGGCTTGAACTGCCAGCGCATCATCGAAATTTAAACCATAATCTTTCATGAAAGATGTTGCCCTTATCCGGCTGACTAAGCCTAAGGGGTACACATTTAATCCCTTATAACGAAGGAGCGAGGCGAGGAATAAGGCCACCTCCTTCCACCCTTTCCCGTAGTTTTCCATAACGACGACTACTGAATCCACGTGAAAATCGGTGATCGCGGCCTTGATGCCGCCGTCCCTTAGTTTCTCCAACAGCTGCTTACATGCCTCTCCGTGCTCCTCCGCCAGCTCGGCTTCGAGAAACACGTTAGAGTCAAGTAGCATTTCTGTGCTCCAAAGCTCTTTTGGCCCTGATCTCTCTGGCTTCGTGTTGAAGTTCAACTCCAGTTCGCTTGACGTGGGATAACATGCCGTAAATTGCCTCGACAGGATCTTCGATTGACTCAGCGACGTCCAGCACCTCTGAAACCTGCGAGAGCCACGCCAAGATTGCCTTCTCCGAGGCCGTGCTCAAGGAGCCCCTTCCATAGCCATAGAGCCTCATGGCGGCTTTCCTGAATTTTCGCTCCGCCTCGTCGGAGATGTAAACTTTGATTCCACCCATTCTTTATCCCCAAATTACTAAAGGCACAAAGACCTTTATATCTTTTTTCCTCAAGAAAAACTAACATTTTCAGCCTAACGCTAAGCGGGCTGCTTTTTGGTCTGGCATTTCACAAATGTTATATGTTCCTATTAGGATTAGCATTAAAATTCTGAGGGGGGATTCATGAAGAGGGGAATGATCCCTGAGTTGAAGTCATCCTCTAGGAGGGTTGGGCAGCTTTATCCCATTCTTCTGGACTATTATGGTAATATTATTGATGGGGAGCACCGTTACAGCGTGGACGAGGGCTGGAGGACGATGAGGCTGGAGCACATTCGAACAGAGAAGGATCGCCTCATAGCCCGCATCATTAGCAACACCGTTCGAAGAAGCGTGCCAAGCAGGGAGAAGACGATGCTGCTAGCCAGGCTGGGGGAGGTCTACCTAAACGAGGGAGTGGAGCCAGGAAGGATCGTCTACAAGATCGCGGAGGAGACTGGAATGAGCTACACTTGGGTGATGAAGTATTTGCCGGAAAAGTTTAAGGACTACACACAATCGGAGAGAGCTACTTCGGCTACACGCCATATAGCCGGGAAAGATGCCAAGCGACTTGGAAGACCTGAAGAGGTCGCTTACGTTGCGTTGTTCCTTGCATCTGACGAATCAAGTTTTATTACTGGTTCAGCCTTGGTAGTCGACGGTGGCTTAACTGCAATGTAGAGAGTTGAGTTAGAAAGGCATCACCGTTTTTTGAAGAAAAATAGCGATGGATAAGAATATTTAAGCGCGCATAAGTGTTGAATAATTCTTTTTTGGCTGTTTTCTTTTAATGAAGCCTTTTCTTGGCTTAGTTAGGTTTTTAAGGGTGAGAATGTCAAGGGATAGTTGAATCAACCTCGAAAGGAGGCGATAAACTGGTTTGGACGTTTTTCAGCGCCTACCCCTCGACACCCTCAAATTATTCTTCTCTAACGTTGATATAAGCCTAACTGTGAGGCGGATTGAGGCTAGGTACGCCGGCTCTGGGAAGGGTAGGCCGCGTTACCCGGTGCGGTCTATGCTTTTGGCTTTGTTGTTCATGCGTTTCGAGGCCATACCATCTGTGAGGAAGCTTTGCAGGAGGCTTGAGAAGAGGCGCTATGCCAGGGAGATCTGCGAGTTCAGCGGGGATAAAACCCCACGCCATACTACGAACGCCTCGGCATAGGCCTGATAATGCTGCAGAGCGACCTAAGGGTTGGGGACGATATAATTGTTAAGGGTTCGGGCATGTCCTTCAAGCAAAAGGTGACCTCGATGGATATTAAGATCGAGGATACAGTTTATCTGCCAATTGAGCTAGCGCGGGTAAGGAAACATGGTATTTGTGAAGGTTAAGGTTGTGATGGGAGCCCCGGTATGACCCCATATTATCCTTTGCGTGTTGTCAAATGTTAGAACCATAAGGGAGATACATCAGGTCAAGTAGTACTGATAGATTGTTCCTGCTGGTCTTGCAGTTGAACTTGTTTTGCTCTCATGTCTGCAACCTAAGGTTTCAATAGCGAGTTGATTCGCGTGCTTTTCTTTGACTAATATATGTCAAGCGCTATGCTTTCTTGTTAAGAATCGCGGTTCTGGATGTGTATTGTTCGCATAGTAAAAACCCTATATTATTTGACGTTTTCTTCTATGATGACAAGACTGAAAGGAAGAAGAGTTCAAGATGAAATCGGGGTTTAAAGCATGGGGAATCCGAAGGATAACGTCAATCTTTCAACTGCCTTTGCCTTAGTACATTGCGTTTATATGTTCGGTTAGAACCCATTTGCAGTATTCGCCGGTTTTCATGTTTTTTGCTTCTGCCAGTTCATTCAGTTTCTCGTATATGTCCATGTCTGATTTGGAAATCTTATCAAAGGCTGCCCTTAGAACAATGTACTTGCCTCTCGGAGCACCTCTTCTCCCTCTTCCTTTGGTGAACTTTTCTAACTTTCTTTGGAATGCATCAGCTCCTTGTGTTTCTAAAATCTCTGCCAACTCGTCTTGAGTCAATTCTCCAAGTTTCAGTCTCGCAAGCGCCAGAGCATCTGTGTAGTTAAGTAAGCCTTTAGCAATGATTTCCTGCATCTTTGGAGTCAACTCTAAGATCTTCGTCCACTCGCTAAGCGTTGACGGCGATATACCTAATTTTCTGGCTGCCGCTCTCAAACCTGCCACGCTATAGTCAATGATGTCAGCCACTCTTCTGGCTCTTGTTACCGGATCCATTTCCTGCCTCAAAATCTGCAGATTCTCGATTAATGACGCTTCTCTTGCCTCATCATCAGACACGTTCTCAATTATACAGTCCTTACCTACCACAAAAAAGTTGGCTCCAACAGTCTTCTTCGCCAAAAACCGCCTTCCTCCAACGTACACCCCATACCTATCGCCTTCAGGCTTAGCCTTGAAAGGCCCAATAATCTTGCCACGCCGCAACTGTTCTATCAAGGCCTTGTTTGCCTCGGACTGCCCGAAAGCTTGGTCTCTCCGTACATTTAACTTACTAACGTGAAACTTGCCTACAGATATCTGTTGTCCTATCTTCGGCAATTCTGTTGCCATATTTTCACCCAAACTTCTATCTATGGATCGATCGATCTCCAGTGCCCAAGAGCAACCCAGAAGCCCTTGGCGGGTAATATATGCGTAAATGGACCTATCACTTCTCTCCCCGTCCCGAAACAACGTTGTTGCAGGTAAAACCCGGGATCCCCAACAAGCCAAGCGAAGGCCAGAAGCAAATCTCTAGTTCTCTATTATGCACACATTTGGTGCCTCCGTCACGTGATCATTCCTCTTACCTTTTTTAATAGTATGGCTTGCCCATTGCGTGCTGTCAAGCTACCAAGCGCACATGCAGAGACCGGAGTGTCGCCGGTTCAAATCCGGCCCGCCCGACTAAGTCTAATCAGTTTAGGCAAGGCGGATTTGCTTTCACTT
>PEWI01000026.1 GCA_002779555.1 Candidatus Bathyarchaeota archaeon CG07_land_8_20_14_0_80_47_9
AAAGAAGTGACAAAAGCTACCTAACCATAGAATAATCGTTCAATAAACACAATTTATACCCATGTTTGTTCCAAACGGCTAAAATTTTCTACGCAGTAAAAACAAAAAACATTCCTTTCCATGCTGAGCAGCTGTTAAATAAGGGTAACCTAGCCTTAAGTTTAAAAATTAACCTTCGCAACAGCCGCCCTAATACGCGAGCAGCAAACAAAAAAAGCGAAGCTAAACAACTCATCAAATTTTAAAAGACTAAGCATAAATTTGTTTCTCAACCTAAACATCTTAACATAGGAGGATAGTATTGGAAGCCATCATTTTATGCGGCGGAAGCGGATGGAGGCTCAAGCCTGACATATGGATTCCAAAACCAAAACTCAAAATAAACAATGAAACCCTAATATCCCATCAAATAAACTGGCTTAGAAGACACGGAATAGACAAAATAATACTTGCCACGAACACCCCGAATCTAACCGATGACGCTGACGCAATCCATTCAGTGGAGAAAAAGAAGCTTGGAACAGGCGGAGCAGTCAAAAAGGCCGCAGAACAAGTCAAAGATGAAAAAGTATACGTGATGAATGTTGACGACATAGTCTTCTATGACCCGAAAAAGCTTTGTGAATACGCAGATAAGGGAGCAACCATACTAATGGCGAAGCCTACTCTGCCTTTTGGAAGGGTTCAAACACAAAACACTTACGTCATAAGGTTTGAACAAAAACCGCAACTCGATTTTTACGCCTCCACGGGACATTACGTCTTCAAAACGTCTGTGATAAGGCAGTTCTTTCCAGACGAGGGAGCCATGGAACTTCAAACCCTTCAAGCCCTCGCAGATAAGAGAATGCTTAGAGGATATACATACAACAGCACATGGCTGACAATAAACACAATGAAAGACCTCTTAAAAGTGAGAGAATATTTTAAACTGCACAAAATAGAAGAGTAACCCTCTGAAACAGACATAACAGCTGGAGGTGAAAACACACTCATGAGCAAAGATCAAGCCATAGGTATGCTGATCTTCTTAGCCTGTGCAGTAATAGCCATTCTATACACTGTTGGACTTTTCCTACCCATCTTCGAAGGCTTCGGCTTCTGGATAGTCGCCATACCAGTATTCATAGGCTTCATAGCCATTCTAGGAATAGGCGCTTGGATAGGGTGGACAATGGCCACAACACCACCACCAAAACCAATAGACGACGTCGCAACCGAAAAAATTGAAGAGACGACAGAAAACAAGTAAAAGTATCTTCCCAAGATCTAAGCCTGTCATGGGCTCGTTTCACAATCAAAAATTGGAGCGCGCCGGTGACCCGCCTGCGCCTCATGCTGAGAGCTAATCTGTCAGCTTTTTAAGCTGCGGCTACTCACAACCCAAATGCAACCCTGAATCAGCTCACAGGACGGAACCCATCAAGATTATTGCGCGCGCTAGCCTATACTGATTTGTCGAGCACGTGCTTCTCCAGGTTCAAGGCTTCTTCGACTCGCCCACATGACATATGATTCCTTTCTGACTCCATTAAGGTTTTAATAGCAAATCCATCTCAAAACACTTTTCATTGGGGGTGGACATGAAAAAGGAAGACGCGCAGCAATTTGGTCTTAGGGCTTCTTTGGGTTTGTTTGATGCTGTTTCTGTTAGTGTTAGTGCTATTATTGGTGGTCGGATTTTTGTTGTTACGGGTATTGCGGCTGGTGTAGCTGGTTCAGTCCGTCTTATTTCAATGCCGGAGAAAGGAGAACTGCAGGATTTCAGGTTTCCTAGAGTTATGCTTATAAGTTTTGACATATTTAATAGGTCATATGACATCCAGAATGGATAGATTGTTCGGGTCCAAAACACGCGTAACCCTGCTGTGCAAGCTCATGCTGAACCTTGACAGAAGCTTCTACTTGCGCGAGCTATCCAGAGAACTGAAGATGCCTTACGGAATGCTGTACAAAGAAGAGAAAAACCTAGTCTCTTTAGGCATCTTGACTGAAGAGAAAAAAGGCAAAGTCACCTTGGTTTCCTTGAACAAAGACCTTCCATATTTCACCGAGTTGAAGAATCTGATCGTTAAAACCGCGGGATTAGGTGATTTGTTGAAGAGCCTGTTTTCAGGGTTCAAGGGGATACGATACGCACTGGTTTACGGCTCCTTTGCAAGCGGAGAGGAATCCAGTTCAAGCGACGTTGACCTCCTCATAATCGGCAACCTGAGCGAGGAGAAAGTTCTCGGCGCCATAAGCCAGATCGAGAAGGATCTGGGAAGAGAAGTCAACTATATACTATGGAGCGAAGAGGAATTCATGAAAAGAGTCAAGATCGAACATCATCTCTTGAGAGAGATTGCCAGCAGACCGGTCATTATGCTCGTAGGTGAAGAGGATGAGTTTAGAAGAACTGTTGAGAAGCAAGATCATAAGAAGAACAAAGCCTGATCGAAGTTTAGCGCTTGACTCGATCAAACGCGCAAGAAGAGACATTGAGACTGCCAAGACGCTCATAGCAAATGAGAAGTTTGACTGGTCTCTAGCAGTTTCTTATAATGCCATGTTGGCTGCCGGAAGGGCGCTCATGTTTGACAAGGGCTATCGACCATCCAGCACTGGCGGTCACCTAGCCGTTGTGAAATTCCTCAGCATCGTGCTTGGGGCGGAAGTCAGTGAGAGAATGGTGATGGTCATGAATGGAATGCGGAAGAAGAGACACAGAATCGTCTACGAAGAGATGGACATAGTCACCAAGAAAGAAGCTGAACAGGCAATTAGTTGGACTGAAGAATTTGTGAGCATAATTGCCAGCACGATTCGTCAGACAAATCCTGCGGACAGATGAACAAGCGACAATGACCCGCTTCACTTCATGCCGCAATATCAAGTCACAAGAAGCATAACTCTAAATCATTAAACAGATTTACCTGACTGAGAGCAAACATGGATGAGGACAAATCCCGCCAATCCGAACTCAAGCCTTCTTTGAGTTTGTTCGACGCTGTCTCTGTCAGTGTCGGTGCCATTATCGGCGGCGGAATCTTCGTTGTTACAGGCATTGCAGCAGGTTTAGCTGGTTCAGCCCTCTTAGTCTCCATGCTCATAGCCGCACTCATATCCCTATTAACAGCGTTAAGCTTCGCCGAACTCACCGCTTGGCAGCCTAAAGAAGGAAGCATATACGAGTACTCTTACCAGCTAGTCTCGCCGTTCGCAGGCTTCCTGGTAGGCTGGATGTGGATACTAAGCAACACCTTCGCAGGAGCAGCCGTCTCGCTGGGCTTCGCCTACTACCTAACCGCACTGGTGCCATGCCTTAACCCAAACTACGTTGCAGCAGTCGTCTGCCTAGCCTTCACCGCAGTCAACTACTACAGCGTCAAACAATCAGCCCGATTGAACAACATCCTCGTTACAGCGAAACTGCTCATCCTAGCCTTCTTCATCATATACGGCATGCTTTTCATGAATCCAACAAACTTTGCGCCGTTCAAACCTCTCGACGTGGGAGTGTTGAGTGGTGCAGTCTTCTTTTTCTTCGCCTACGGAGGCTTCGCAAGAGCAGCCGTAATCGCCGAAGAAGTCAAAGACGCAAAGCGCAACGTTCCAAAAGCCATGCTCATAGCACTTGCCATATCAGCGATATTCTACATACTCGTTGGCACCGTAGCCGTCGGACTCGTTGGACCTAACAAACTCGCAAGTTCAAACTCGCCATTGGAAGAAGCCATGAAGGCAACAGGAAACTCAGCGGCAACCTTCACCATCGCTCTAGGCGGTATGCTGGCAACCGCAAGTGTCTTACTCACGTCCGTTCTCGGCGTTTCGCGCATGGCCTACGCAATGGCAAGAAGAAAGGACCTCCCACAAGCCCTAGCCAAACTGGACCCAAAACGAAACACTCCAATATACTCAACGTGGATAATAGGCTTAATCATGACCCTACTCGTCCTGCTCATCGACCTATCAAAAGTCGTGGCCATAAGCAGCTTCGCCATGCTCTTCTTCTACACCCTAGCCAACGTGTCAGCCCTACGCCTAAAAACAGAAAAACGGGCCTACCCAAGAATTCTCCCAGCAATCGGAGCCGCCTCCTGTCTTGCGCTGTTGACTTTCGAGCTGTTTGCTTCGTTGCAATCGTGGATAATCGGCACCGCATGCTTATTAGTCGGAGCAGTTTACTACGTCGCCAAACAAAAACCCAGAAAGCAGTGACAAACCATGCTGGACTGGTGGCTGCTCCCAGTATTCGGCTTTCTCATCGGCATAATCGCCAGCATGACAGGCGTCGGCGGCGGCATATTCATCGTCCCCATCCTCACATTCTTCTACGGCTTCATTGTGAGCAGCGCCACAGGCACAAGCCTCACAAGCATAATCTTCACGGCGATAGCCTCAGCCCTCAACTACGCCAAGCAGAAAAGAATCTACTTCAAGACAGGAGCCATCCTAATCATCACGACAGCCCCAGGAGCCTACATTGGCGCATGGTTCGCCATAATCATGGAAGAGAAACTGCTCGGCTTGGTTTTCGGAGTCTTCCTAGTTCTCGTCGCCATCCGCATGATAATTAGTGCACTTAGAAAGAAAGAACAAACCAAAGCAGCACACGTAATAACTGACACCCAACTCATACATTCAAGGAAAACAATCATAATAGGTGCTGGACTCAGCTTCTGGGGCGGCGTGGCTTCAGGACTTCTCGGAATAGGCGGCGGAACACTCGTCGTCCCCATATTGATCGTTGCCATGGGAATGCCCATACACTATGCAACCGCCACCAGCATGTTCACCATGATATTCACAAGCATATCAGGCGTCGCAAGATACGTCCAAGCAGACCTCATAAACTTCCCAGTCGCACTGCTCCTCGCAACTGGCACAGTCGTGGGCGCCCAAGTAGGAGCCTACACATCCAAGAAGATCTCAGGCAGAAACCTAGGCCTGATCTTCGGCATGATGCTCGTAGTCGCCGGCATAAACATGATCCTGAAATACATGTAGCCGCGCTTTTCTTAAACCATTAGGCAAGACTGATTTTCTCTACTGCTGCTGCTGTTTCCGCTTCAGCATGTTCTCCAACACAGGCTTCAGCTTCGCATTCTCTGCCTTAATCTTTTCCTTGCCTAAAGCGTTCATCTGGGCGGTCATTTCTCGCACGATTTCCGCAAACTTCACTCCTTCAGCCGCTGAGACATACTCAACTCTGAACCTTTCGGGACTCATCCCAAGCTTCTGCAGCATAGGCGCCAATGCGTCCATTCTTGCCTTCATCTTGTAGTTCCCGCTTATGTAGTGACAGTCGTACGGCAAGTGGCAAGCGCCAACCATGACCGTGCCAGCGCCCAATCTTAAGGCTTCTAAGATAAAATCGCGGTCAACCCGTCCCGAACACATAACTCGTATGGGACGTATCACTGGCGGATATTCAAATCTACTCGTACCAGCCAAGTCTGCTCCTGCATAGGCACACCAATTGCACAGAAAAGCCAAAATCTTATCTTCAGGATTTGTTTCTAGCGCTGCCCTTACTTGCGCAAATATTTGGGCGTCTGTGAAGTGCATTTGCATTATGGCGTCTGCAGGGCATTCTGCTACACATGTTCCGCACCCGTGGCACATGGCTGTTATCACTTGAGCTGGTTTTCCTTCCTCTGCCTTTATTGCTCCGTAGGGGCACTTTTGGGCGCATATTCCACATTTCGCGGCGACGTTTCTACACTTGTCCGGGTCTACAACGGCTATTATTGGTTCAATTCTCCATGTTGGCTTCGAAAGCACCGTTGCTGCTCTTGACGCTGCACCGCTACCTTGCGAGACACTGTATGGTATATCCTTCGGTCCCTGGCATGCACCTGCTAGGAAGATTCCGTCAGTAGGCGCATCAATCGGCTTAAGCTTAGGGTGACTTTCCATAAAGAAGCCGTCTGCCCCACGCGTTAAGTTAAGTATTCGAGCCATTTCTTCCGTGCCCTTTTTCGGTATGGCTGCTGTTGCCAAAACAACCATTTCAGCTTCAATCTCTATGGGTTGACCGAGAGTCATGTCCTCAGCGTGTATAATCAAATTCTTTGTTTCTGGAACTTCCAAAATTCGGCTTACCCTTCCGCGAACAAAGTTCACGCCGAGTTCTCTTGCACGTTGATAAAATTCCTCATAGCCTTTAAAGTTGCTCCGCATGTCCATGTAGAAAACGTAAACTTCCACGTCTTCCTTATACTTCTCCTTAAGCTGGACCCCATGCTTTAAAGTGTACATGCAACAGAAGTTTGAACAATAGGGATACTTGTTTGTGTCACGCGATCCGACACATTGGATGAAAGCTACGGTGTGCGGTTTCTGTCCATCTGAAGCCCTAACAACCTTTCCGCCAGTTGGACCATCAGCAAGTATGAGCCTTTCAAACTCGAGGGACGTGATTACGTTTGCGTGTTTTCCATAACCGTAAAGAGGATTATCATC
>PEWI01000235.1 GCA_002779555.1 Candidatus Bathyarchaeota archaeon CG07_land_8_20_14_0_80_47_9
TTCTAGTGTTAAAAGAGGGTTCAAACCGTTCAAGGGGAAAGGAAGCGCAGCACACGAACATAATGGCTGCGAAAATAGTGGCTGAAACTGTCAAAAGCTGTTTGGGGCCGAAGGGCATGGACAAAATGCTTGTCGATAGCTTCGGCGATGTGACCATAACGAGCGACGGACGCACGATATTGGACGAGATGGACATACAACATCCAGCGGCCAAAATGATGGTTGAAGTTGCCAAAACCCAAGACAACGAAGCAGGCGACGGAACCACAACCGCCGTGATAATAGCCGGAGAACTGCTGAACAAGGCAGAGGAGCTTATTGAAAAAAACGTTCACCCAACAATCATAATCGACGGCTACAAGAAAGCCCAAGAAAAGGCACTTGAGATTTTGGAGAAAATGGCGATCCCCGTTGACCTTAACACGCAGGAATATGTGAAGAAAGCCGCAATGACTTCCATGGCAAGCAAGCTTGTGGCTGAACACAGGGAATACTTGGCCGACTTAGCGGTTAAGTCAATTCTTCAGGTGGCAGAAAAGCAAGGAGACTCATACAAGGTCGACGTGGACGATGTCAAAGTTGAAAAGAAGCCAGGCGAATCAGTAAGAGACACGAAGCTCATCCAAGGCATAGTCTTGGACAAGGACGTCGCCCATTCAGGCATGCCAAAACGTGTGGAAAAAGCCAAAATAGCCCTACTCGACTGCCCGCTTGAAATTGAGAAAACCGAGTTCGACGCCAAAATCAACATCGAAAGCCCAGAACAGATGGAAGGTTTCCTGAAACAGGAGGAAGGAATGCTGCGCGAAATGGTTGACAAGATAGTCGCAGCAGGCGCAAACGTTGTACTGTGCGAGAAAGGCCTTGACGACATGGTTCAGCACTTCTTGGCAAGAAAGGAAATACTTGCCGTTCGAAGAATCAAAAAGTCCGACATGGAAAAACTCGCCAAAGCCACAGGCGGGAAAATAGTCACCAATCTTGACGCCATAAGCTCAGAGGATTTGGGCTACGCGAACCTAGTTGAAGAACGCAAAATAGGCGACGATAAAATGACTTTTGTAGAAGGCTGTAGGCACCCGCGCGCTGTCACAATTTTGATAAGAGGTGGAACGACGCGCATAGTAGACGAAGCCGAACGTTCACTCCACGACGCTCTGTGCGTAGTCCGAGACGTAGTTGAAGAACCGAAAGTAGTCGCTGGAGGCGGCTCACCAGAGCTTGAAGTTTCACGCATGCTCAGAAAATACGCGGAAACCCTGCCAGGAAGAGAACAACTTGCAGTGAAGGGTTTCGCAGAAGCCCTCGAGACTGTTCCAATGACGCTGACAGAAAACGCGGGTCTGGATCCCATTGACATATTGTCCGAACTGAGAGCAAGGCATGAAAAAGGCGAGAAATGGGCGGGAATTGAGGTTCACGACGGGAAAGTTGAAGACATGGCCGAAGCCGGAGTGTTTGAACCGCTGGCCGTCAAGAAACAGATAATAAAGTCGGCAACAGAAGCTTCGACGATGATTCTGAAAATCGACGACGTAATCGCAGCTGGAAAGACGAGAGGTCCTCCAACACCGCCGGGAGGTATGCCTCCAGGTGCCGGGTACCCAGGCGCTGGAGAGTATTAGAACACGTCGGGAAAAGAGAAGGTTCTAATCGGTCCACCCAAAGTCACACGTTTCGAAAAGGCAAGAATAGTGGGGGCCAGAGCGCTGCAGATTTCCATGGGCGCTCCCATACTCGTCGACATTTCCGGAGGCATCTCAAGCCCAATAGACATAGCTTTGAAAGAACTTGAAGTGGGCATTTTGCCGATGACCATCAGGCGGACGTTGCCAGACGGTACTTACCAGGACATTCCGCTGAAGTGGCTTCTGAAAGACTCCTAAGCATCTTCTAAATTTCATTTTCTTTTGTCTCTTCTAGAACGGCGGAGGAGGCGGCGGAGGAACACGCTGCTGCTGTTCTCTACCGAACATCGAATAATAGTAAACTGCCAGCGATATTGGAAGGATAGGTTCGACAAGAGCTGATATGATGCTGCTTGCCAACCACCTGAAGATTCCGAATGGGGCTGTCATCAGGCTTCCTATGAAAGATATGAGTCCAACTATCAGCATTATTATCAAGAGCAACGTGAAGGTCTTGAGCCAGCGTCCGCTGACGAGTTTTCTGCTTCTTGACAGGCTGCCGAGGGCTCCGGCATTTTCAATCATGATTGCAGGAACATTGAGGGAAAACATTATGGCAAGTATTATCCCTGGTATTATCAACGCGATAAAACCTACTCCTACTAGTATAACATAGATGAGTCCAGCCACCAACAGTAAGGGAAGCTTGGTTACAGCCGAACTGAAGGCGTTCCCGAGGTTCACAGTGCCTTTTTCTATCGAGTCTGACGCGCACTTGACAACGACTCCGCTTGCTATCGTGCCCACTATCCATGAAAATGTCCCTACAGCGAATGCCATAATTAACAACCCTGGCATATAGGTGGAAAGCCAATTCAACATCTCTTGTTGTGAAGCTCCCGTATCAAGCGGTGGCATGTGTAAGACGTAATCAGAGAGGAGCGCGCCAAAAACCCCTGAAACCACTGCTGCAATAATCATCGGCACAAAGAACGCGGCGAAATTTCTGAAGTAAAGGTCAAACGTCCATGTCAAAGTCTCGTCAACTGACAATTCGCGAGAGGGTTTTTGAACGTTCACTGACAATCACCGTTTGTTCTGTTTTCGCCTTTCTCTTATTAAGATTTGCGAATGGAGGTTGATGTCGCTTTTTGCACAGGTTTTTCTTAGGTTCTCTCTTGCGGTGTCGAGGGTTTTTCTGATTTTCGTCCAATGAGCTCCTTGCCAGTAGATTTGCCTGCATTTCGGGCATTGCCAGAACTCGTTGTAGTTGGTGAACGTGTTCTTCTGAACCTTGTGGCCTACTTTTTCTTTTGATATCGGTTTTACTTTGGCATTGCATTTTGGGCATCTCGACGTTGCCATGTCTATGTCCAGCGGGATGCCGTATCTTTTCGCGACCTCTGCTAGTCTTTCTCCTTCTGTCTCTCCTTCCAAATACAAAGCATTAATTCCTTTTGCGGTAGCTTGCTGATAGAGAGCTAAATCTCTTGTGAGCAACGCTCTTTTTTCCTTCTTGGCCATCATCAACAACTGTGCATCGTCAAGCTTGATTGAGTATTTCACATTGTGTCCTAGCATGCGAAGCCAACGGGTCAGTTTTCCCAGCATTCCGTCGACGACAAACTTCAAAACCTACTCTCTCCGAATAATTCGTCCGCTTCCAGCTTTCGCCACGATCTCGTCATCATCCATGACTAGTTGACCCGCGACGATGGTTTTGACAGGTTTTCCTTCAACCTCGCGGCCTTCAAAGGGTGAGAACTTCGCTTTTGAATGGAACTTTGACGCGTCAACCCTGTATTTCCTGTTGAGGTCTACAACAGTTAGGTCAGCATCGTTTCCCTCTTTCAAGCGGCCCTTGTTTTTCAGTTTGAAGATTTCCGAGGGGTTTTCAGACATCAGTCTAACAACGTCGCCAATTGATATTCGACCGCGCCGAACTTCAGTGAGGAGGAGCGGAAGCGTTGTCTCTAAGCCGGGTATTCCGACCTTTACTTCCCAAACAGACTCTGCTTCTTTTTCTTTTAGAGTGTGAGGCGCATGATCCGAGCCTAAAACGTCAGCCCAACCGTTCTTGACAGCCTCCCACAAACCGTCAACGTCACGTTTATCACGCAACGGCGGCATAGTCACTGCCAAACTTCCAACCCGTTTCAAATCCCCAGCGGACAGGAACAGATGATGAGGTGTCGCTTCACACGTTACCGGCAGCCCAGACTTCTTAGCTTCAATTATTGTCTTCATCCCTGCTTCCGTGCTTACGTGACAAAAATGCAGATGCATGTCAGTTTGCTTTGCAAGTTTCAGCAAACGCTCGATAGCCTTCACTTCGACGTCTTCAGAGTGTGCCTTTAAGAAAGCGTTAATGTCATTCCGACCGATGTTCTTGAACTTGTCTTCGTTTCTTTTCAGAGTCTGCTCATCCTCTGCGTGAGTAGCCGTCAGAACCCCTAAGCTGCCCGCAACCTTGAACGCTTCTATGATAGCTTGGTCGCTGTGAATGTCCAGCCCGCCGACTTGTTCAGCCATGTAGAGTTTGAAGCCGACGGCGCCCTCTCCTACGATTCCTTGGATTTCCGATTTGTCCCTTGGAAATTCAGAATAGAATCCTACGTTCACCAAAACTTTCCCTTCAGCAATTCCAATCCTGTTTCTCAGAGTCTCAACGCTCATGGTCACCGGGTTGTTGTTAGGCATATCAAGAACGGTTGTTATTCCTCCAGCCGCTGCGGCTGCTGTGCCGCTGTAAAAATCTTCTTTGTACGCTTTGCCCTCATCTCGAAGGTGCACATGCGCATCAATCAAACCCGGCAGGACTAGGAGATTCTTCAGATCGAATCTCGCATCTGACTTAGGCATGTTGGTTTCCCTGCCTACTTTGAAAATCTTGCCGCCATCGATTGCCACGCTGCAATCTATTATTCCCTTGTTCATGTAGACCTTCGCGTTGACCAAGACCATGTCCGCGATCAAACCGCTACCACCCTTCTCACTTGAATAACATCAAGCAAGGCGTTAAAAGTTTGCTCAATCACCTGCCGTCGCGCTGAATCCTCATGTCAGTCTAACATGACTTAAAGAAAACCTATGAACGGCGCGCGCAATACGCAAAAGCTTATAGAAGCTTTCAACTTCTGCTGAAGGGAATATGACTGTCCAGATTACAGAATTCGCCAAGAGGCATTTGCCCAACATTGTTAGATTGTTGAATGATGAGGACAGAGATTACTACGAGTTTATTCCATTCGACGAAGAGAGAGTTCAGTCCCAAATCCGGAAACGCCGTCTCAGGCTTCTTGTGGCAGAAGAAAACGGCAAGGTGCTAGGTGTCATCGGAAGTCACTCTCATGAGAACTCGGAAGAAGACATTTCGTGGCTCGCTGCAAGCAAAGAACACAATCAGAAGGCCATTGAAAATATGCTCGTTAACGCGCTCGAAAAGAATGTCAAAGCCGACACTGTTTTAACAATGATTGATGAAGGAAGCCCAAAAACAGCCGATTGGACCAATCGAGGTTACGTATTGGAACCAGGCTTTCAGCGAATGTCCGCAAAACTCGACGGTTTAAGACCAATCCCAAAGATTGACGAAGACACTAAACTTCGAAGCTTGAGAACCGATGAGGAAGAACAGTTCGTTGAGGCGGTGAACAGGGGATTCGGATGGAAAAGGCTAGAGCGCGGAGACTTGGAAACCTGGAAAGTTGAAGACCCGCTATTCACTGAGGAGTGGGTGCAGGTCGCCGAGGTTAAAGAGAGAATCATGTCGATTGTCGTGGCAAAGCCAGATACAGACTCAATAAAGTATCTGCATCTCAACAGAGGCTATCTAGGTCCAGCAGCGACTCTTCCCGAATTTCGGAACAAACACCTCGCCTCAGCCCTCACAGCTCGAGCGATGAATTTCCTATACAAAAAAGGAATGGACTCCGTGAGATTGGGAACGTCGGAACAAAACGTCTCCTCGATTGCTCTGCTGCGAAGTCTAGGCTTTCAGGTGGAAAACGTCAGGAAAATTCTGCGCAAAGAATTGAGAAAAACACTCCCGCCTGCCGCTCGCGATGAGTATCATTGAACAAAAGTAACATTACAGCAAACATCATTGGACTCGCCATAGAAACTGCAATGTGCCATACTCCATCTCACGCACCCCTGGATTGATTACGTCTGCGACGAAGCTTCCAGTTGATAAGACAGGTTAGAAAACGGTTACCGAGAAGGCGGGTCTCCGCGTGGCGGTGGATAGGCGTATCGATGAGCCGTGTTGGATTGCTTCCAAGCAGAAGATGGGCCGACCGGTTCGCAAGCGTGCCTCACTATCTCAGGTTCAAGGGTGTCACGGTGGAAAGACATCCGTCTGAGCCTCAAAAATCACGAATTGAGTACTCAAACACAAGGGCTCGAATTCCAACATGAGCTTCTGAAACCGAAGCCTCACAGGCGACTGGAAGTGGTTTACTCGATTATTTTGAAGAAGTCTCTTTCAGTTATTATACCAACGAGTCTTTCGTTCTTCACAACGGGCATGGCTCCTATGTTCTTCTCCCGCATAATCTTGGCCGTTTGACCCACGTCCAAGTCCGGTTCTACCGTTGTAACCGCTTTCGTGGCTATTTGAAGCGCAGGATTGTTCAGGACTTGTATTATGGTTCCAGACCGCAGGTATTTGAAAACCTCTCCTGAACCGAAGAACCGTATAACGTCCATGGAAGTTATGATTCCCACAACCTTGCCATCAGCAACTATTGGCAGTCTTCGGAAACCCTGCGTGGCCATTGTCTTTTCAGCCTCAAAAATCGTTGTTCTAGGAAGCGCAGTCACTACTGATTCCGACATCAGCTGAGCA
>PEWI01000098.1 GCA_002779555.1 Candidatus Bathyarchaeota archaeon CG07_land_8_20_14_0_80_47_9
GTTCATGGTGGTTGGCGATTTGGCGAAGAAAGCCCTCAAACTTCTTGAAGAGTACGAGTACAGCAACTTTTTGGTAGGCGTAGAACTACCTGTGGAGGCTGAGGAGCGCGAAGACGAATTCAGAGCCAAGTTTGAAGTGAGCCAAGGCGAAAGCATGCGGAACGAGTTTGGAAGGCTGACAGGTAAAAGACTTGCCGAGCTTAATGGAAAAACCGTAGAATTCAAGAAGCCGGAAATCGTCGTGCTCGTTGACCCATTTGCCCAAGCGGTCAGGCTTGCAGTGAATCCGCTTTTCGTTTCAGGACGTTACAGGAAGCTTGTCCGAGGCATACCGCAATCAAAATGGTTCTGTTCAAACTGCCGCGGAAAGGGATGCGAAAAATGTAACTGGACAGGAAAAATGTACGCTGAGTCCGTGGAGGAACTGATTGAAAAACCCTTTCTGGAGGCAGCAGGCAGCCTAAAGGCTTCATTTCACGCGTCTGGAAGAGAAGATATCGATGCTCGTATGTTAGGCTTGGGCAGGCCTTTCGTTGTCGAAGCCACAGCGCCCAAAAAACGGTTTCTAGACCTTGGGAAACTGGAAGACTCCGTGAATGCCCACGCGAAGGGCAAGGTTGAAGTGTCGCGTTTGAAGTTTGCGGATAAAGACGCGGTTAGAAGATTGAAGAGAGGTGAATCAACCCAGAAAGAATACCGTGTGACTATCGAGTTCGACGATAAAATCACGGTTAAGGACTTGCGGCTGCTCGAAGAAAAGCTGACAAACGTCATGATAAAGCAGCAAACGCCTCGACGTGTCCTGCACAGACGGGCAGATTTAATGCGGGAAAAGTACATATACGACGTGAGTGTTAAGAAGTTGTCGCCTAGAAAGGCTGAAATGAAAGTACGATGCCAAGGAGGACTCTACGTTAAAGAGTTGGTGAGCGGGGATGAAGGAAGAACAACGCCCAACGTCTCAGAGCTTCTTAACAACAAAGCGAAGCCTGTGAAACTTGACGTTTTGAATGTGATTATGGAAGATTGAGCGGGTGAAAAAATGAGAAGTTCAAAAGGGTATCGCACTGGAACACGGCGCCTTCTGACGAAGGGGCCTAGAGAACGAGGTAGAATTAGACTAAGCAAGCTTCTGCAGGAGTACCAGCCTGGAAACCGGGTTGTCATCATGATAGACTCAAGCGTCCAGAAGGGAATGCCTCACAAGCGTTTTCACGGCAAAATTGGCACAATATTGAACAAAAGAGGCAGAAGCTACGTTGTAAGCGTCTCGCAGGGAGACGCAGTTAAGGAAATCATCGTCAGACCTGAACATCTAGAGCCTCATGAGAGCGATTAGGATGTCGAAGAAGGCTGCAGCCGAAAAGAAGCTAACGCTTCCAGAGGTCAAGAAGTCACTGGAGGGTATGGGCGAAGAGCATCTAGACCAGTTCCAGCGTCGCACGCTTGATTACGTGTCCAAGTTTGTCAAAGTGGATCCTGAGGCGGCTCAAGAACTCGTGGGAAAACTTGTAACAGACTTCAATCTGGAAGAAGATGAGGCTGTGCAGATAGTCAACTGTATGCCAAAAAGTATCGAGGAGCTGAGAATTTTTCTTGCAGGCGGTCGCAAGATTATCGAAACGTCAAAGTTAGAGGCCATAGTCAGTCTTTTGAACGAGAATCGAAAAACAACATAGTTTCCCTACTATTTTTTAAGCAATGAGAAGAATAAAATAAGGGCGAATATGACAATGATGGAAAAGCGGTACGAAGAGTACGCTTTAGTTCTGGATTTCCTGTCACACGGCCGCCCAGGAATACGCGTGTCAGGGAGGGCTGGTTACCGAGCGGGCGCTCTAGTTCAGTTGGTGGGTGAAGAGTTTTTCACACTCTTAGAGGCACTTGTCAAGGATGGTTCGTCGCTTAAGCCGCATGACCGTGTCTACGTTGGAAAGAACGCTCGTGAAGAGATAACGTACATCATTGGCAGGATAGGCTATGACGAATTGACGGCTGCTGCGAGGAACGAGCTTCCCGCGGTGATCAGCAGAATAGTGTTGAGCCGCGAAGAGTGGGTCATCAACTTCTTCAACACTGCCCGTGCAGTGACGCCGCGGATGCACGCCTTAGAGTTGATTCCAGGCATCGGAAAGAAGTACATGTGGCAGGTCATCAACGAACGTGAGAAAAAAACTTTCGAGAACTTCGACGAGCTGCAAAAACGCACTGATCTGCCTAACCCAGTTAAGCTGATTACCAAGCGGGTTTTGGAAGAGCTGGTTGGCGACAGCAAGTATCGACTGTTCACGAGGGCTCAATAGCAGAACCGTCTGACTTAACAGGATTATTATGAGTCTCTTAGAAAAGGCGAAGTCTTTACTTCGAAGGCATCGAATCGTTCCGAACAGGCTTATGGGACAGAACTTCATGGTTGAGCCTTCAGTCTTCGAAAGCCTTGACAAGCACGCTTCACTAGGTCAGAACGATGTGGTGCTAGATATTGGTGCAGGCTTGGGATTTTTGACTCGTTTTCTAGCAAGTAGGTGCCAAACTGTTCTGGCTGTTGAAGCTGACTCAAAGCTTGTTGAAGTCTTGCGTGAACAGCTTGAAGAGTTTTCTAACATCGAAATATTCAAGGGAAACGTGCTTAGAGCGCAGTTGCCGACCTTCAACAAGATTGTTTCAATACCGCCTTACCAAATCTCGTCGCACTTGCTTCAGTGGCTCTTCAAGAAGCACCTTGACTGCGCGGTTCTGGTTCTTCAAAAAGAGTTTGCGAACCGCCTCGTTTCGCCTATTGGAAGTGAAGATTATGGGTGGCTTACGGTTCTTGCCCATTATCATGTGGGAGTTGAATTTTTCGACGAAGTTCCGAAATGGATGTTCTATCCGCAGCCAAAGGTTGACTCGGTCATTGTGCGTTTAAAACCTAAAGAGACGCCGCAGTTCAAGCTGAAGGATGAAGATATGTTCATACAGATGGTGCGGTCGCTTTTCACGCAACGCAACAGGAAGGTTAGAAATGCCATCTTGCCTTTCCTGAAGGGAATACGTCACACCACAGCGGAAGAGGCGTTGAAACTGGCTGAAACTGTTCCGTTTTACGACAAACGGCCGAGAGAATTAGCACCAGAAGATTTCGGAGCACTGGCAAATGCCCTCTCAGACTAAGATAACTTCCTTTGCAGATTATCAGCTGCTCGTTTCAGAGCACGTTTACGACCCAGCTGAAGACTCGTTTCTCTTAGCTGAGAACCTAACGGTCAAACGGGGAGACTACGTTCTTGACATGGGCACGGGATGCGGGATTCTTGCGGTAGTTGCAGCGGAGAAGGCTTCGAAAGTGGTTGCTGTTGACATAAGTCCTTACGCTGTTCGTTGTGCAAAAGAGAATGCAAAGGCAAACCATGTCGCAGGAAAAACCTCCGTCGTGCAAGGTGACCTGTTTACGCCGATAAGGACTGCAGAGGAATTTGACTTGATTCTTTTCAATGCTCCGTATCTGCCTTCAACGAATATTCAAGAAGGCTCGTGGCTTGAGCGTGCGTGGGCTGGGGGGAAAGGTGGTAGACAGGTAATAGACCGCTTCGTCTGTGAATCGCCGAAATACCTCAAAAAAGGCGGGAGTATCCTCTTGATGCAGTCCACGTTGTCTGATGTACATGAAACTCTGCATAGGTTTAGGAGGCGAGGCTTAGAGGCGGATATCTTGGCGAAGCATGCCCTGCCCTTTTTTGAGACGATAGTGCTTGTGAAGGCTAAACAGTTAAGTTAATTCTCAGATCTGCCTATTCCTAGAACTGTGGTTCAAATGGAGAAAATGATAGGGTTCTGTGGGATAGTCTATTCTGATTGTCCCGCTCTCCTAGCCACCAAAAAAGACGATGATGCTGAAAGGAAGAGGGTGGCTGAGCTGTTCACCAAGGAGTATGGAATCGAATCCAAGGAGTATGGAATCGAATTTAAGCCAGAAGACATTAACTGCGAGGGCTGCCCGTCTGGCAGTCAGTGCGTTTTCGCTTATTGTGCTCTTTGCGAGATAAGAAAATGCGGGAGAGGAAGCAAAATCAAGAACTGCGCTGACTGCATAGAGTATCCATGTGGAAAGCTTTCTGCGTTCTTCAACAAGTATCTGAAGGCCAAACAGACTCTAGATGAAATAAAAGGCGAACGCGGCTCTGCGAAACAAGCCTAGCGTAGGATTTTCCGCAGTCTTATCTCGTCTCTCACTGGCAATCCGCCTACGCCTCTCATGATTTTGCCATGTTTCTCTGCAATAGCGTTGGGTTTTACTTCATAAATCTGAAAGCCTAAACTTTGGTAAAATGCCAAAGCTGGCAAGTCGTCATTCGAAGTTGAAACCAACAGCTTTTGCTTTCTCCTTCTTTTGGCCTGAGCTTCAACCTCTTCAATCAGGCCTCTGCCGACGCCCGCGTTTTGACATTCTGGAAGTATGCCCAGGGCCACAATTATGACAGTGTTGTCTGTTTCTGCGAACGAGATGAACCCGACGATTTCTTTCCCCTTTCTAGCAACGCAAGCGGGGAGGTCGCTAACCATGAACCTTCTGTCGAAAGCTAGCTGTTCCTGCTCTCCCCAAAAGCGTCGAACGAACTCTCGAATCTTTTCTTTGTCCTTACCCGGTAAGGCATTGTCAATGTTGTATCTTTTGCTGTTCTTCTTTATGCATGAAGGGCATACTGTCTGCAGCTTTGCATGTTCAACGCAAAGGGTTCTTCCACAGACGCTACACCTGTAAACGGCGTCCTTCTCACAGTATTCGCAACTCATGGGGTTCTCCCCGTTTCTGTCAATTAAGGATCAGTGTCACTATATGGTCTGCGTAGAATAAAGATATTAGTGATGCAATGCACTCACACAATTGTGGCTGACGGATGAAGGTGTTTTGTGATGCCCACGGAAATGCCACGTGAAGCGGTCAGGCAGCAGGCTTCAAACTGCAGATGGGTCGTTTTGACAGCTTCGTTTTTCAGTTTCGTAGCCTATGCCATTGTTTTCCAGCTGGTCCCCCCGCTTTTGGGCGGTTTGCAGGCAGAGTTTGGTGTGAATGACGCTCAAGCCGGGCTGCTGATGTCTATGGCCGTGGTGCCTGGGATAATTCTGGCATTGCCCGCGGGCCTCTTTATGAACAGGTACGGTTTTCGCTCGCTCGGTTTTCTATCGACGGTCTCAGTTGCCGTTGGCAGTTTGACAACCGCTCTGGCCAACGATTTCCTGACTGCGCTCTTGGGCAGGTTCATTCTGGGAGTGGGAGGAACTTTCCTGATTGTTGGTTCGCCGACTATAATTCCGCAATGGTTTTCACACCGCGAATTGGGCAAGGCCATGGGAATCTATGGGACAAACATGCCGTTGGCAATTATCATTGCTTTTCCAACAGCAACTGTTCTAAGCCAGAACTTCGGGTGGCGTTGTCCCTTCTACGTGGGTGGGGCGGTTTCACTTGTCGCCGCCTTGGTTTTCGTTGTGACAGTAAGGGAGGGTCCTTTGAAAGGCGAGCCAAGACCTATGAAGCTGTCAGACTTCAAACGCGCAGTTGGAAGCAGTGAGGTTTGGAAGGCCAGCCTGATATGGTTGTTCTTTGAAACGACGACTATCGGGTTCTTGACTTGGGCGCCAAGACTGTTTGAGAGGTTCAAGGGCCTTGAGCCTTTGTATGCGAGCCTCTTGGCCAGTGTTGTCATGTATTCTGCAGTGTTTTTCGTGCCGTTGTTCGGCTGGGCTTCAGACAAGGTTGGCAGACGGAGGCCGTTTATTGTGGCAGGTTCAATCTCCATGGCTCTCACGTTGATCTCGATTGCTTATGCAAACGATGTTGGCTTGTTTTTCTCGGTGTTTGCTCTGGGCATTTCAGCAGCGGCAATTCCTCCGTTAGCCATGGCGGTTGTCGCCGAAAGTCTCCCACCGCGACTGTCGGGCACTGGATTCGGCATTGTTACCCTTTGTCAGAATGTCGGAATCACTCTGTCCGCGCCTCTGGCTGGCTACTTCCTGCAGACGACACAGTCTCTTCTGTTGACCTTTCTTGGCTTGTCCTTATTCGCGTTGGCTGGCGCAATAACAGGGTTGACGATTAGGACCAGATGACTCTGCCGAGATGCGTTCCTTGGTCATGAAAGGTATTGAAGACTATATAACGCGAGAACTTCACTATTCCTAGAAAAGTGCTGAGAGGTTAGGCGGATGTGCGTCTTAGACAAGGATAAGCTGAAAACATTCGTTGACTAGTACAAGTAGCGCGCATATGTGTTCCTAAATTCCCTTTTTCTAGTGTAATAGAGTTGGGTCGCGCCTTTAAAACGATGCCTCTCGCATCCCCAGGCACATCACCATCCATAGACGAAGCAAAACCAGAAGCATAAACTACCTCGCAAAACGAATTTAGGAACAGAGACTGTGTGAAAACTCGGCTCGGTTTTGG
>PEWI01000036.1 GCA_002779555.1 Candidatus Bathyarchaeota archaeon CG07_land_8_20_14_0_80_47_9
AACGGCTTTCACTATGGAGTGTATTTGAATGGGTGTTTTGAGCGGTCCTTGTTTTCGATCAGCTCGTCCATGCTCGGTCGACCTTCAATCGTCTTCCGAATGGCGTGGCGCATGGCCTTGTAGTTGTTTATGTACACACGCTGTCGGTCAACGGCTGTCGGGTGAACGAACACGTTCGCAACGATTATCAGCTCGTCGGCAGCTTCTTTCGGGATTGTTCCATCTGCCACGCTGTCGACGACGGCCTTGGCTACCGCGGTTTGGGCTGGCCCGTAGACCATGCTCGCTTGTCGCATCCCTCTGATGGTGACTGTGGGCACGATTAGGGTTACGGGCTTAACTGAGAGGTTCGGTTCCAGAATGGCTAGCAGTGCCTCGTGTCCCGGTGTCGGTGTTGCTTTGGCTTTTGCGAATGCTTCTGCGACTGGGCCTGTTTTCTTTCCTATGAGCAGGTCGATGTGGGCTACTTCTGCGCCTTGTCCTGCTAGGGCTTCGCCCACTCGCAGGTTGAAGTTTCGTATGGCTTCTGGGGTTACGTCTATGGCCATGAATCGTTGTTCGACTGGTTTTTCTGTGATTTCGAAGGTTACCGGTTTGGGTTCTATTTTTCCGATTTTCTCCAAATCTAGGCGCAGTTCTTCTCTTGACTCGTAGGTCAGTTCTCCGCCGACGCTCAGCGGCATTCTTACTGGTCCGACTTTGATTTTCATCATGTTCAGTGCTGCTTTGGTACCGACGGCTCCGCTTCCTGCGATTATTCGGGCTATTTTTTGGACCTTGTATTGGAGTTCTCGGGCTTTTTGGAGTTCGCCATTTTTGATGTGATTGTAGATTTGGATCCAGACGTCGGGTATGACGTTGGCGCTTGCGAGTATGGCGCCTGAGCAGCCTGCTGCCAGTGCGGCAATGACTACTTCGTCGTGTCCGCATAGCACGTTGATTTTGTCTCTGACTTTTTCTAGCACGGCTAGGATGAAGCTCAGTTGTCCGCTGCTGTCTTTGACGGCTACGATGTTTGGGATCTGTGCTAGGTCTTCGACCATTTGCCACGGCAGCGACAGGCCTGTGCATTGTGGGATGTTGTAGAGGATTATGGGCAGGTCGACTTCGGTTGCGATCGTGTTGTAGTGTTCGTAGATTCCCCGGTCTGCCGGCTTGAGGTAGAAGGGTGTGACGATTAGGGCGGCTGTGGCTCCTGCGTCTTTTGCGTATTTTGTCATTTCCACTGTTTCTCTTGTGCCGCTTGCTCCTGTGCCGGCGATGACTGGGACTCGCCCGTTGACTTCGTCTATGACCGTTTTGATTACTTTTTTCTTCTCTTCTGTTGAGAGGTTTACGAATTCGCCTGTCGTTCCGCACGGGACGACTCCGTGAACGCCTAGCTCAATGCAGTGGTTGACTAGAATACGCAGGCGTTCTTCGTCTATGATTTTGCCGTCGTCCGTGAACGGCGTAACTAGGGCTGGGAAGATTCCTTCAGGCTTGAACATAGCGTTTCTTCACCTTGATGTTTAACCATGCATCTCATATCATTTAAGCTTTGAACCTGCGAGTCGATCATCGGAGCATGCAAGCGTAAGTGAAATGTTTAAATCGACAGAAACTGAAGAAACTACCACATCCGGAGAGAATGTTTTTGGACATCCTCAAAAAAAGACTAGGAATAAGAGAGGAAAACCTGAAGGAGATCAATGATTTTCTGCTTAGAAAAGACAACCCTCTCGTAAACGGATTGATCAAGATTGTGGAAAAATACGGCGGCGTTGACGACATCAATCGGAAGGCTCGAGAGTCTCACAAGTTTGAAAACCTGATGAGAAGACTTGAAAAGAAAAAGTCGCCGTTCGTGAAAGACCTTGAATGGCTCATCAAACAAAGAGACAAAGAAGCTTTCATCAGTATTCCAGACTATCGCAGAAAAGTCTTGGGTAAGAAAGCTGATTCTATGAAGTTCGACGAGTCTTTCGCGGTTACGCTGGAAATCAGCGCGTTCAACTTCTTACCGTGGCTGATAGAAGAAGCAAAGAGGTCAATCGCAAAAGAGGACCTCATGCCAAGCCGCCACATCCGAGTACGCTCCATGAAAGAACAAGTTGAAGATGATGATGTCATCGCTTTTGCTGCGGCAATGCAGATCATTGGCGCCTCTTACGTGCAGACGCTGGACACGAAGGGCACTTTGGCAGGACCAGACGGCAAGCCCATAAACGTTCACCTAGGCGGAGCAGAAACCATCACGGGCTACTTCGGAGGCGTCGGCGCGCCAAACGAGTACGCTCTGAAGTGGGTTGATGAATTTCTTCACTACTACACCGAATATGGTCTTCCGCAGGTGCTGAACACAAACCCTGGCACGGTGCTGCTTGGCTATTGGTTGCGCAAGCTTGGCATCGACATTGAGTTCAAAATCTCCGTGTATCTAGGCAACGACAATCCCTACTCAATCCTGTGGACGCTCATGACTGCCAAGCTGTTCAGCCGAGACGACGACTCAACCCCCCTCATAGGCTTCAACCTGTCAAACTCCGTCAGTAATGAAACCATCGAACTGTCCGCCTACATACGCAAAGCCTTCAACTTCGAAGACATCGTACGCATTGAGCACCACATCACAGAAGCCTACAAAAGCATCGTGAGACAACCCTACAACAGAACAGACGAACTCGTAAAGCTTGCAGACCACGTGAAGAATATCAGTGCGAAACACGAAGGCGGACTTCCAGAAACCGAGAGGACTCGAGACCACCCGTCAGACATTCTGGAATACTTCATGCCCAAGAAAGACATAATCGAGAAGCAACTGATGCCGAAACTTTTGGCAAACTACCTTGACAAGCACGACGCCGTAAACAACACTGCAAAGGCCCTGACTGAACACGGCCTGACATTCATCGCAGCCCAGAACCTTCACAAGAAATAGTTGACAAGCGATCACCGCGAACCAATAATCCCTGCACTCTTTATTGCCGTAAAGCTGAAACCTATGACAAAAAGGGGAAATGAGGGTTTACCAGTAGTCCTTCGGTTTTCGCAGCACCAGATAAAGCGTCGTAGCTACAAAGAACACCGTCGTCACAACCAGAATCGCCACCACCCGCCTCGTGTTGTCCAACTCGTTTGCACTTCCCTCGAGAACACTGTACTTCTGCTGAAGCTCACTGTAAGTTTGGTTCAGCTGCCGATAACTGTTGTTCAAATCCTGATAGCTCTGCTGAAGCTCACTGTAGTTCCCGCTCAGCTGCTGATACCTTTCACTTAGATTTTGATAGCGCGCAGTTAAGTTGCTGAGGCTGCTGGCGATGTTCTCTAAGTAGGTGTTACGAACATGAGTCACTGCGACACTCACGTCGTGCTCAGGCGAAGACCAATCCACAATAGTGTACTTGAAGACAAGCTCAACGAATGTCGCGTCCCACACATCAACAGGCACCTGAACAGTGAAATTGTACTGGGTCAGGTTGTTGTAGGTCAGGGAAACGTTGTTCATGATGTTTTCAACAGCTAAGAAAGTCCTCTCAGTGCCGTTTCTGAACCCGTAAATGCTGAAGTTGAAATAGTCCACGTGAACGCCGTCAGAAGTACAATTAACCCAAAGCTCAACAGTCATGTTCTCGCCAGGCACAGTTTTGTTCGTGGCATCCAATCTGATTGACAGCCCAGCATAGAGCTTCGAGTAGAACGTCTGCATGTCGCTCGGAGATTGCGCACTACTACATCGGATAAGACCCAATGCCAAAATCAGAGTGATGATTAGAGGAATTAAGGTCTTCAACTTCAAATTCTTACATCCTGATGAGACGACGATAGGTGAGTCTCATGTAACTTTATTTAAGGTTTATTGCCATTCTCCTTCAGTTTCGCACCGAACGAAGAAAAGCCAAGGAATCCGGTCAGTAGCGATGGCTACCTGATTGAGCGAATAAACCGTTGGTACATGAAGACAAAATAAGCAAGCGCGAAAATGGTCAAGACTATTTCGAATGTTAGGATTAAGGGGTTATGTTCTACCGCCATGAAGTATCCGTGCTGTAGGATATCAGTAAACACTAAGGCTTGAAGAAATATGGCGCCGCCTAGACAGCTTAAGCCGAGCGCGTGGAAAAGCAGTCGCAGTCGCTGGTCGGGCCTTGTGTTTGCAGTCATTGTTATCGCAAATATCAAGAGTTGCTACTTCAACTTATACGTTATGAATCCAAACACACAACAAACCCTAATAATTCAATCTCAATATCAACCATAAAACTTCACGATTAACTGCACAGCCACACATTGCTCAAGAAACGGATATCTAAACGTGGATTCCCAATTCCCTCTCTTCAATCCATACTGTTCATGTCTCATTTTTGCGCATAAGTAAGGCTTCGCTGGCAAAAAATGGACTTTGATTCCCTGAGACAAGATTCTCCGCCAGCAACCAAACCTCAAAGACAACAAACACTAATCACAAATAGAACACCTGGAACCATGGAAAAGCTGAACCAACATGTAAGGGTTTACAGCTTCTGAGACTCGTCTACTATCGCCTCTATTCATTGCTGGCTCCTAGATTTTGTACTGCCTTTCCTTCTCAGGGAGCACCACCTTGCTTCTGAGGTCTCTCACAAACTTGGCAAACAGCTCTGCATGTTCTGTATGAACCGGGAAAATCTGCTCCGAATTAATCTGCCCAAGGACTTCTTTCAGCTGAAGAGGCATTATGTGCCCAGAAACGTGAACATGATATTGTGGCAGACCGTAATGGTTGAGCCAGTTAGTAAGCCTCTCGTAATCTATTTCCATCTCCTCATTGAAAGGCTCAGAAGCAGACAAAACATAACAGCTGCCTGCTTCCGGCTGGATCTCAACAAGCTCCTCCAAATCATAGAATGACAATGCCAACACCACCTTGGACTGCTGCTTCGAAACGTCGAAGGCGTTCTTGACTTTGTCTGGAAACTGTTGCATTATCTGGTTTTCCCACTTGTAATTCGTTGCCTTCGACTTTCGAAAGATTAAGACACTCTCATCGTTCAAGTCTGGAACTTTCAAACCCTTATCCGCACGAAGCGCATTCAACAAATACGCCTGTTTTAGTGAAACCGCGAGGCAGCGCCTGTTCTTCTTGGCAATTCGAAAGAAGCTGTTCAGCCGGTCAACATCCGCATACGCGAACTCGGCAAGCACAATGCCACCTGCCTGCTTGACAACACTGTTCAACTTCGCCTCAACCTCATTCTCAGACGACACAGACGCACCAGTCATGTTCGTAGCCTCAGTAACAATGGCCACAGGCTCCGCCGCCGCAGCCTTCGCCGCAAAATCATCCGTCATCTCTGGCTTGGCGCCGTGATGTCTGAAATCTCCAGTGTAAACGATTGCGCCGCTGGAAGTGTGAACTATGAATCCGTAGGCGCCTGGAACCGAATGGTCTACGTGGACAGGTTCAACTTCCAAGCAGCCAACAGTGAGTCTATCTCCGGTTCTGAAAGGTTTGAAAGCTATGTCTTCAACATTAAACTCCAAATCCGCCCGTCGCATGTCACTCAAAGCCTGCAAAATCGTTTTCGTCGTGTCACCGCAATAAACCGGAATTTCACGATTTATGAAAGACAAATACGCTGAGTGATCCAAATGCTCGTGAGAAATGAAAACCGCATCAACTTCCGGCGACTTCCTGTCAAACTTGTATAGGCCATCCAGCCTCGGCAGAATCCCAAACTCCTGCAGGCTCCTCTCACTTTTTGGCGAGAGAAACGGTGGAGAATAAAACTGCTTCTTCATGGCGAAGGACATGCCGAAATCAAAGAAAACCTTAGTGTCACGATCTTGAAGCAGAATCTTGTTGCCGCCGATCTCGTCGACCCCACCGTAAAAGGTTAAAGTCGTATCATGTTTAACCATCCCTAACCCCTCAATCTGTCTGCTTTCTTGCACATGTCCGAAAGAGTGAGCATCACGTGGGGAAGGGTGAACACGCTGAAGACTTTCGTGTATTTCGTGTTCCCAGCCTTCTTCACGGTTTCAACAGCACCTCCAGCCTCCAAGTAGCCTCCAATAAACGCTTCAGCAATTTGTTCTGCCACTCTGAGATCAACAAACGGTGGAATGCCATGTCCAGCATAGTAAAGGAACTCCGCCACATCCCACACCTTATCACCATTCCGTGAAGCCTGCTCGAAATCCATCAAGAATATCTCACCTTTTTTTCCGATCATCATGTTTTCTGGCTTCGTGTCGCCTAGAGCAATGCCGACTCCGTGCACTTTGGCGAATTTCCTGCCAACTTTTCTTATGGTCTTCAAATCCTTCCTGACCTCGGCCTCAGCTTTCGAAGATGCAACTCTCCGGATCACACTCGCCAGGTTCTCGCCCTCTACGTACTCCATGAAAACCAAACGATCGCTTAGACTAACATGCAGAATTCTTGGAACTGCGAAACCTTTTGACTGCAGCAGCTGGTTTATGGCACACTCTCTTT
>PEWI01000266.1:0-832 GCA_002779555.1 Candidatus Bathyarchaeota archaeon CG07_land_8_20_14_0_80_47_9
GTTTCTTGCCCCCAACACCTGTTATGGCGGAGCATCCGCTGCACCCAGCTATCAGAAGGTTTTGGAAACTGCTGGTCATCTCGAGTATGGCCTCGAGAGACTTCAGCTTGGTTATAATCAATACCTTAGGGGCTCCTTCAGAAGTGCGTATGAGCAGACACGGGAAATATAAGAATTGCTAATTTCAAGCGTCTCAGAGCTAAGGTTTCGAATTTGACGTCTTGCCTTCTAAACTAAAGAAAAAGCGAAACTATCAACGGCAAAAGACCAAACGCTATTGGAAAAGGCAGTCCAGGAAACATCCCCTTCTTCTCCAACATTTTGAAGGCTAGGAAGACACCGATCATAATGCCTACAAATGAGGCGAGGCAGAAAAACGGTCCCGAGCTGACCAGCACCCGGCTCGCAAGCATTGAATAGAAGGTCAGGTCGCCCAGTCCCATCTGCACTTCTTTGAACGAAAAACTCAGGCCGCGAAGCTGCTCAAGCCCAATGTGGGCTATTTTCCCTACTGGTCCATAATAAACCGCGAACACGTCGTAGACTGCCAGCACACCCAGAATCGATATTGCGCTAAGCGTGGGGATTGAGTTCCCCAAGAACGCGCCCAACGCACCGCCTAGCAAGAGAACCGCTAAGTCGCAGACTCTGTTGTGGGCCCTAAAAATGGTAAAATCCACTAAAACCGTTATGCACAAGGACAGCGACAAGACCAAGGTATCCGAGTAGAGGATAGGAAACAGTGAGGACAGCGCGATCAGGTAGAAGAAGGAAAGCATAAAAACCGCGCTTGTCAAGGCAACGCCCGTGATCAAAGTGACGAGTTTCAGGC
>PEWI01000266.1:890-1529 GCA_002779555.1 Candidatus Bathyarchaeota archaeon CG07_land_8_20_14_0_80_47_9
GTAGAGGGCGTTGCCAATGGATCCAACGCCTTCTTGGAAGGGAGTTATCTGGTAGAACTCGACTGAGGCCGTCAACAGCAAGTATGCACAGGACACGCCGAATAGCAAGCTCACCAGAATGGGTGCCAAGTGCACGATTCCAGTTTTGAACGTGTCATTCAAGGCTCTCAACCTTGTTTTTCTCGATGCGTTCGATTTTTAAGTAGCATTTGCTACAGAATAAGCTTTGTTTTCTGTCGGTTTCGAAAATCGAATTGGAGAAGTACATAATGCAGAACGGGTTGGAACAGTGCTGTAAGCCCAAGGTGTGGCCGATTTCGTGAACAGCCTCCTTTGTGCTTCTTTCGACGAGAAGCTCCGTGTTTGGTGCTTTCCCATAGAATTCAGGCCTCAGCCTCCATAGAGATATTAGCGCTGCTTTGCCTGGGTGTTCTGCTTCGCCGAAGACGAAGTTTAGTTCTTGAACGTAAATGTCCACGTTCACAATGCCCAGCACTCGGTCCAGTGTTCTACTTTTTTCGCCGTATGTGTGGATCTTGCTGAGGATGATGTTTGAGCGGTGTTGCTGTCTGTCTTCGTCGAGGGCTTCTTCTGGGATTGGCATTGGTTTTGTGATCAGCGTTACTGTTGTGTCTGGAA
>PEWI01000266.1:1596-2451 GCA_002779555.1 Candidatus Bathyarchaeota archaeon CG07_land_8_20_14_0_80_47_9
TCCGATTTTCATTTCGTTTCACTAGACCTTGAATGTGTCGCCTGTTCTGGGTGCGGTGGCTTCTAGTCCTAGCTCTTCTCTTGTCCATTTGGCGAAGTATTCGCAGTTTCCTTCTGCGCCGTGGATTACGTAGACTTTTGGGTTTCCGCCGAGTCTTTTGATGGCTTCTTTGAGTTCGCTTGCTCCGCAGTGGGATGAGAAGTCGAAGTGTCGGACGCGGGCTTTGACTTTTCTCATTTTTCCGTCGATGACGCAGATTCCTTTTTCCATAAGTTCCTTTCCAGGTGTGCCTGGGATTTGGTAGCTGACGAGGAAGACGGCGTTGTTTGATCTTTTTCCTATTTTCGAGATGTAAAACATGGCTGGGCCGCCTTTGAGCATGCCCGCTGGCGAGATTATGACGCCTGGTGCTTTGGTGGCTTTTCTGCGGTCTCTCCAGCCTTCTACCCAGTTGGCGGAATGTAAGGCGTCCATGAAGGCTTTGGGGTCTTTGAAGAATTGTGGGTAGTTCATCATTACTCTGCTTACTTCGCGGGCCATTCCGTCTAGGTAGATTGGGTGTTCGAAGTGGTGGGCGGCGAGGACGCAGGCGATTTCTTGGGATCTTCCTACTCCGAAGGCTGGGACGAGGACGGTTCCTCCGTGTTCGACGGTTTCGGTGCATGCGTCTACGAAGTCTGTTTCGAGTTCCTTGCGTGGGGCGTGTTCTTCGTTTGCGTAGGTACTTTCGGTTATTACGGCGTCTAGGTTTCCGTAGTTCATTTTTGCGCCTTCTAGGAGTCTTGTGTCGGTGAGGTTGAAGTCTCCTGTGAATAGTATGCGTTTTCCTTCTGCTTCGATTAGGGGTTGTGTGCT
>PEWI01000266.1:2469-6120 GCA_002779555.1 Candidatus Bathyarchaeota archaeon CG07_land_8_20_14_0_80_47_9
GTTTTTGAATTGGAAGGTTATGTCGCCGATTTTTTGTTCGGTGTCATATTCCACGTGTTTGCTGTTGTTGGTCATGGTTTTGAGTTCGAGGTATTCGAATGGGAGGTAGTAACTTGAGAGGTGGATGAAGTCTGAGATTAGAAGTTGGTTTAGTTCCATGGTTAGTTTGTTTGTGTATAGGGGTTTTTTGCCTTGCATGTAGAATATTGGAATGGCGCCTGAGTGGTCTAGGTGGCTGTGGGATAGGATTATGGCGTCCACGTCTTTTGGCGGTATGTGTCGTGGGAAGCCTGGTTCGTGGTTTAGCATTGTGCCGTAGTCGAGTAGGACTTGGGTTTTTTGGGTTTTTACGGTTATGGCGATTCTGCCGACTTCTCGGGTTCCGCCTAGAAATCCGATTTGTGGTTGGCTCATTGTTTCATCTGCTAGTGTGGTACTCTTGCTTTGTGGTGTTTTAAAAATGTATTGACTTGTCTGTGTATGTTGCTTTGACGTTTCCTTTCTTTATGGCTTCCAGTATCTCTTCAATGTCTAGTGCGGCTTGGATTTCGGTGCACACGTTCCATGGGTCGGCGTCGAAGTGAGCGTCGTTGCCTGCGACTCCTGGGAGGTGCTTTGCTTTCGCGAGTTGTTGTGCTTGTTTGTTTTGGTTTGGTGGGGTTATGCCGTTTAGGGTTTCTATGGCGTCTAGGTCGAGTTTTAGGGCCTTGTCTGCTAGTCCGAGGCCTCTGTATGGGTGTGGTGCTATGGTTATGGCGTTGTGTGTTTTTGCGTGGTCGATTATGTTTTGGGCTGTCCACGGTTTTTGTGGGAGTTCGGTTGTGCCGAGTATGATTATTTCGCCTTCTTGTGCGCTTATTTCGGCTCCTGGGATTATGAGTATGTCTGGGTAGGGTTTGGCTAGTTCGTGTACTTTGAAGTAGCCTTCTGTGGTGTTGTGGTCGGTTATGGCTAAGGCTTTTATGGTTGGGTGGTTGTTGAGTTTTTCGATTATGGTTTTTGGATGTGCTGTTGCGTCTGGCGAGGATCGTGTGTGTGAGTGTAGGTCTGCGCGGATCATGGTTTGTCTGGCTCGGTGGTTTGGTGAAGATGCTGTGCGGCGTCGTTAATTGGTTTTGCTGTGTTTGTTTGTGTGCCCCTTTTGGGGTCTCGACGTGTTTTTAGGCCCCTATATATGGATTGAACTTCTGTTTTCTGCATTATTTTTCCGTTGGGTTCGAGATGAGTCAGGTTGTCTGGAATATTGTTTCTAGGTTCTGTTCGTTGAATGTTATCTTGAAGTGTTTGAAAACGTCGGTTCTTCCGAGGAGTCTTGGTACTTCGTCAGAGTCGGCGAAAGAGATGTTGGCTTTCAGGGGTGTTTCGCCTATTTTGATGTTGATTCTGTGGGTGTAGGCCGGGATGAGGGTTTTTCCTATTCCTATTATTGGGCGGTATTTGCCTTGGTACAGGTTTAGCCCGAGGATTTTGGCGTCGGTTTTGGTGAACAGTGAAATGTTCGCGCCTGAATCTATGTAAACTCTAAAAGCGAACCACTCATTTTTGTCTGATTGCAGATAAACTCGGGCTGTAGGGCGGTAGATGATTCCTGTTTTTGTGGGTTCGGTGTGTATTTGAATGTGTATTGTTTCAAAGGATTAACTCATCCGCTACTTGCATGTAGTAGAGCTCGATTTGTTCGGGTTTGAGCTTTGGATGTTTCTTCAACGCTTTCCTTAATGCTTCGTCGGAGTTGTTTCCGTCCGCTATTATTTTGTTTTTGTAGAGTGCTACGTGTTTTCCTCGGTATTTTTGGCATTCTTCTTTGCTTATCTGTGGGGCCTTGTAGACGGTTTCAACCATTGTTGTTCCCAATGATACAATTCCTTTAATCGCTATTCAGGTTTATGGCTTTTGATTGAGGAATGCTTTCTCGGTGCGCCTAGACCCCGCTGTGTGTGAATTGAGCTTACGTAGATTGGGCTTTCGGTTTCTAGTTGGGGTTCTCGGTTTTTGTTGTGATTGCTTTTTTGAGGTTGAGGGTTTTTAGGGTGATTTGTTTTTGTCGGCAGGTTTTCCTGACTGCCCTTAGAATTGTCTTGTTCCAGTTTTGTGGGTCGTTGATGAGCATGACTGTTTTGTAGTTTGCCTGTTTGATGTAGTCTGCGGTTCGGTTTGCTACGTATTCTATTGTTTCCTTGTCTAGTGGCGTGGCGGTTTCGTGTTGGCTTAGCGGATAGACTTCGTCTAGTTCGATTGGGACTATGCCGAAGGGCGCGGCGTAGAAGCATGTGTGGGTTTCTGTGGTTTGTTGTTTGAGGTTTTTCATGATTTGTTTGTATTGTTGGGTTTTGTGGAAGGGCTTTGTCTGAGTCTGCGGCAAGAGTATGAGGGTTTCGGCTTGTTTGGGCGGCGTGTATCTTTCTGTTAGGAGTTTTTGGTGTCTGACGACTTCGGGCCTGATTAGGCTGAGCTGGTTGTAGAAGAATAGTCCGCTTGGTTTTGTTGATGGGCTGTGTTTTTCGATGAAGTCTCGGTATTTGACTAGTCGTTTTACGGCTGTGAGCAGGGCTGGGTGGCTGTGTGCGCGCATTTCCATGTGTTCCCAGAGTCTGCCGTCTCTTATGGCTTGTTTTATGCGTCTCATTTCGGCGGCGCAGACGTAGAGGTTGTGTTCGGCAAGGAAGACCTCTCTTTCCTTCGGTGGAAGTTCAAGTGCTTGTTTTGGAGTTGTCTTTGTGCATTTTGGACAGGTGCAGGGGAAATAGTCAAGCTCGTTTAGTCTAAACGTGCCTGTTTCGGTCATGTAGCGTCTATCACGTGCGTAGAGCGCGTAGGCGGCGGAGTCGAAGAAGTCGCAGCCGAGAGCCACTGCTAAGGAGAACATGAAGGGGTGTCCTGCTCCGAAGAGGTGGAGTGGTCTGTCGATGGGTAGGTTCATTTTTGCGGTTAGTATCATGTCTACGAGTACGTCGAATCTGTAGCGTTCCATGACTTCTGTTGGGCTGCCTAGTGCGTGGATTTGGAAGGGCAGTTTGGCTGTTTCTCTGGCGGAGTATGTTACAAGGTTCAGGTATTTTCCGCCTTGGACTGGGCCTACCCAGAGGATGTCGTCTCTTGTTTTTTGTTTGAAGAGTTGCTTGGCTCGGTTCAGGGTTTCTTTCACGGTTTGTCGGGCGTGTTTTTCTGTGACTTTCCAGCCCGTGGGTATGTCTAGGATAGTGGCTATGTCAGTGTCTATCTGTTCTTGGTATTCTACAATTTCCTTTTGGGTTGCTTGTATGTCGCCATATACGAGGATTTGGTAAGCGCCAGAATCAGTCATTATGGCTCCATCGAAGCCTAGGAAATCGTGCAAGCCTTGTTGGATAGGTTGGTTCTGGAAGCGCTGTTCCAGAATGTATGCATTAGTTATCAGGGCATCAAAACCGAACTCGCTCCTGATCTTTTTGGGAGGAATAGGTTGAATAACCGGGTTTATGACTGGAAACAGAAGCGGAGTTTCCACCGTGTAGGTCTTGGTTTTGAGCTTCCCTATTCTGGCCAGAAGGTCTTTCTCTTTTGTCTCAAAAGACATGAGCAAACCTTGAAAGATAACAAGCAAACATCCTTATAAGAAATGTTCATTAAGCACAACAGTATGGCGAATTTCTTTGCTCGTTCCATTTAATG
>PEWI01000131.1 GCA_002779555.1 Candidatus Bathyarchaeota archaeon CG07_land_8_20_14_0_80_47_9
CATCGGGGCCTCAATGAACTGGAGAGTCTTGCCGCCCAAATCGACCATTTCTTGGTCGTGAACTATTTGAATCCGCTCGCTGGGCACCTTGTAGAAGGTCTGCGCCAACTTGGCACCTTTCTCCGTCGTTATCAGGTTGGCCTTGTTGTTCATCGACATGAAGTACGGTATGGCGCCTGCATGGTCGGGTTCGGCGTGGTTCATAATCAAATAGTCAATCTCGCCCATGTCTGCAATGTTCCTTATCTTCTCTTCCCATTCCTTTTCAAAACCAGGATTAACCGTGTCAATTAGAGTCTTCTTGGCTTTGCCGATTACCAAGTACGAGTTGTAGGTTGTTCCATGCGGCAGTGCGATCAGAGCGTCGAAAAGTCGGCGGTTCCAGTCTCTTACGCCCACCCAGTAGACGCCTTCAGAAAGTTTAGCAATGTTTTGCCAACTCATTTTCACATCTCCAACTTGTTCAGTTTCATTGAAGTGGTGGTATGACAATTGTAATAAAGTATATTTATGCCTTTCGACAACAAGAGAGCGGAGCACACATACATGCTAGTTCCTTGCGAAGTAGCAGTAAAATGCGTTCTGCCCGCAGTGCGAGCCATGATAGCCAAAGAACTCGTGGCAAAACATGGGCTGAACCAAGTGGAAACAGCGAGGCTTCTGGGGGTCAGTCAACCAGCAATAAGTCTCTATTCCAGAAAAGCTCGAGGAAACGCCCTCAACCTCAAGAATGATCGTGACATTGCAGTTTTGGTGGGGAAATTGGCAGACTCGTTGGCCGAGGGCAAGTTGCCCCCGAAGAGCTTCATCGTCATGTTCTGCGAAGTCTGCAGTACAATCAGAGCCAAAGGCCTGATGTGCAAACTGCATAAGACTTTCGATCCAACGATCGACATAGATGAATGCGAAGTCTGCGCAGTTGAAACACCTAGATGCTTATGACAAAAGCAACAGTGGTACACAGGAGGGCTATCAGTGGGGTATCTTGATGTTTGGAGGATTTTGGAGGAGATTGTTGCCGATTTCCGAAAGAGAGGAAGAGAAATTCCGGTCGAAGTCATGAACGACCTGAAGTCTGCAAGAACGATGATTAGAATTCTGAGCGCTGACTCAAACCGTGAGGATACTGTTCAAAAGATTGAGGAGTACATTGGAAGCTTGGAATCATATCTTGTTTCTGAAGGGCAGAAACAGTTCGGAACCGAATACGTCGACGAGAAGCTTAAGCGGCTAAGTGAAGCGAGGGGAAAGACTTCTGGAGAAGAAGTAGAGGAGGCGCGGTTCGTTTTCGGCGTGTCGCGCGAACACAAGTGGGTTCGTGTGAGGCCAACAGCTGAATTATCGCTTGAAAAACTGAAATTGCTGGCTGAAGAATCACGGCTTTCGCACAAAATTCAAAACGATGGCACTCTGCTGGTCTATGGCAAAGACGAAGACGTAAAGGGCTTTGTCAAGAAGATGACTACAGAATACGGGTTGAAAACCGAAAAATAGCGTTAAAAAAGAGCATAACCGTTAAAACTTTACAATGCAATAACTTTTATAGAAAAGCTCAACAGATTTGCTGAACAATCAATTCACACGCTTCCGAGAAGGTGAGGGCGCAGGCTGAATGCCCTACATTAAAAAAATCGAGCTGAAAGGCTTCAAGTCATTCGGACCGCAAGTCGTCAAGGTAGTCCTAGATAGGGGCTTCACAGTCGTCACAGGCCCAAACGGCAGCGGAAAAACAAACATCTTGGACGCGCTTCTGTTTGCCCTAGGCGAACTGAGCACGAGGCGGCTCAGGGCGGAGAACGCCGCCAAACTGATTTTTCACGGTTCTGAAACGGCCGGGCTAGAAAGGGCGAAAATGGCCAAGGTGATTATTCAATTTGACAACACCGATGGGCGCATGGCGGTTGACACGACAACCGTCACCATCTCCCGAGAGGTTTATCGAAACGGCCAAAGCGTGTATCGACTTAATGGTCGAAGAATATCAAGACAGCACATTCTGGAAATCCTTTCCATGACCGGGATAAGCTCAACAAGCCAAAACATAATCCTGCAGGGAACGATCACGCGTTTGACTGACATTGCGCCGATGGAACGAAGAAAAATAATCGAAGACTTGGTTGGGATCGGCCAATATGACGCTGAGAAAGCCGGGGCCGAAGAGAAACTGCGCGTCGCAGATATGTCAATGCGCACTGCTATGGGCAGAATTGACGAAGTACAAAAAAGGTTGGATGATCTGGAAAGGGAACGCAACGAACTGCTGCGAGCCACCTTCATCGAAAACGAGATCAAAAAGTTTGAAACCGTCAAAATCTCAAACGACATGGCCCGGATACAGGCAAAAGTAGATGAAGCCTCCTCGCAAGCTGACAAGGTCAGAAGCAGAGTTGAGAAGTTCAGAGAGCTGCGTGAAGACCGAAGGTCGAAGAGAAGAGATGTCGAAGGTGAATGGCGAAAACTAAGCTCGGAAATCGTTGAAGAAGGCGGTTCACAGGTTCTGAAAGTTCAAATAGGAATCGGCGAATTGAAATCCAATCTAATAGAGTTAGCAACCAAGATAAGTTCTGGAAAAACCAGCCTTGAAGGTCTGAAGCAGATAAGAGAAAACGATCTTCAACAATGTCAATCGATACGAAAGGAAATCGGCGAGAATCGTCACAGAATCAAGCAGCTTAGAAGCGAGTCTGAACGGATTTCCGCAGAGATAGCCGCAAAGCAGGCTGAACATGATTCTCTCGGGCAGGAGACCGCTCACCTCTGGGAAAACCTTGGAGAAAACAGCAAGAAAATCCGAGAAAGTGAGCTGAAACTTGACAGCGACTACAAGCGACTCACATACTTAAGGTCTGAATACGTGAAAAGCCAGACAGCCATCAAAATCCGCACAAGAAGGCTCAGAGACCTAAACGAACGCAAGGAAAGGTTTGCCGCAACATTAAGCGAACTGGAGAAGTCCCTTGCCGAACTTGACACGGTGCAGAGAGAACAGAAGACTCAACTGAAGAATTTGGAGCGGGCGCTTGAACGACGCACAGCGCAAAAAGAGGCCACGGAACAGGAGATGGCTGAGGCTGGAAAAATAGCTGACTCAGCGCGAAAAGCAGTGATAGAGTTTGTGACGCAAAAAGAACTTGCAGAGACTGTGGCTACTGAAGAAAAAGCCTTACGAAGCATAGAAGAACTCGGCGATCTGGGCGTTGTCCAAGGAGTGTACGGCAGGCTACGTAGCCTAGTTAAGGTTGACAAAACCTATCAGCAAGCAGTTGAAGCCGCGGCTGTGGGCTGGCTTGACGCGATGGTTGTGAAAGATTTTGACGCAGCGTTCACGTGCACTGAAACGTTGAGAAGAATGAAACTTGGCAGAATAAAGATAATCCCAATCCAAGGAGCTGTAAGTCCCAAATCCTCAAAAGTGCCTGAAAAAGAGGGCGTCAAAGGTGCAGCTTCCTTGTTCATAAGATCTGAAAAGCACTATGAACCGGCTGTCCACTTTGTTTTCGGGGACACGCTGATTGTATCAGATGACAAGACGGCTTTTGTCTTGTCAATTGAGGGCCACCGCGCAGTGACAATCAATGGTGACTTGTATGAGGCAGGCGGTGCTTTCGAAAGCGGTTACTACCGTGCCCCTATAGACTTTTCAACCATAATCCCAAGTGAAACTGCCATCAAAAGCCTCGATGAAGCCGTTAACGCGTTGCAGCAGCATCTTTCAAGAAGAGGAAGCGACATAAGCTCTTTCGAAGAGGAAATAGACAAGACCCGCGTCGAAATAGCGCACCTGTCCGAGGCCATAGTCACACTCGACCGAGAAATCATCAGAGTCAAACGAAGCGGTCGCCGAACAAAAGCCAACCTAAGACGCGTAGACAGGTACATCGCACGTTTTGAAAAGGAAATAGACAACGAGAAAACGCAGATGTGGCTGCACAGAGCTGAAAGAAGCACCATTCAGAAGGAAATGCGAAGACTCCAGACCGAACTTGCCATGCTGAGACGGAAAACAGACCCTGTAAGCATTCAAGAAACGGAGGTCAAGCGGGAGAAACTTGCGGAAGAAATAATCACTTTGAGACAGAAACTCGGTACAGTTCAGACAGAAGCCTCAACGCTTCGGTCCCAATTTGACAACGTCTTGAGAGTCGGATACCAAAACGCGAAGATTCAATTTGCGAAGGTCGAACAACAGCTGAGAAGAGTTGAGAAAGAAGTAGAAGTCGCGTTGCAAGACAGAGAATCGCTGAAGGAGGAACTGTCTGAACTGGAGAAAAGCCGTGTTGAACTTTCCAAGAGTGTCTTGTCTGCAAGAGAAGAATCCAAGAAGTTCACGAATCAAATAGATGAAATAGACAAGGAACTGCGGAAACTTGACTCGGAATACGAGCAAACTGACCGCTTGCTAAACCAGCTTCAGCTGAACATACAGACATCCATGATACAGCTTGAGCAGTACCGAAACCAACTGAGACAATTTGGCATCGAACAGCCACTGGTAGTGACGCTGAAACAAGTTGAAGAAGCCGAAACCTCCATGAAGATGATGCAGCTCGAACTTGAAAGAATAGGCGCCGTAAACCAGCTTGCGCTGTCACATTATGCTGAGCAAATTTCGCGGTACAAGGAACTATCGTTGAGAATGAATGAGCTTGAAAAGGAGAAACAGGCCATACTGCAGTTCATGGAAGAAATTGACCGCAGAAAACGCAGGGTTTTCATGGACGCCTTTGAGAAGATCAACCTTAACCTGAAGAGATACTTCACGAAAGTGACGGGCGGCGGTAGCGCTGACTTGAAACTTGAAAACCTTGATGAGCCATTTTCCGGCGGCATCGACATAATTGTCCAGTTCCCCAACAAACCTTCCATCGTCGTGAGCGGGGCCAGCGGCGGTGAACGCTCAGTTGCTGCCGTATCCTTCTTGTTTGCTCTCAAAGAATTCACACCCGCTACCTTCTATGTTCTGGATGAAATAGACGCACACCTAGACGCTTTCCACGTGTCAAAACTGGCTGACCTTCTCTTGGAAGAATCTGAGAAGACCCAGTTCATAGTCATCACCCTAAAACCTGAAATGGTGAACAAGGCGCAAAGAGTCTACGGAGTCTATGAACGCAACGGAGTTTCAAACGTCATATCCGCCAAGTTCTTGGAGGTGCCAAGCTAACGGAGTCCAAGACGATCAAGAGACCCTTCTATCTGCTTCCTCCTTGGAACATATTGTTCGAGTTTCGCAAGCTCGAAAAACTTACGCCTTGGAACATCAACATAGCCTATTTGCTCGGCTCATTCCTCAAGGAAATGGAGAAAACTGGGCAAGTAGACTTCAGAGCGTCAGGCGTGGCTTTGGATTCTTCAGCGCTCATTTACTTGATGAAGTCCAAGCTTCTGCTGAAACTTGAAGAGCCACCACCGCCGCCCAAGGCACCAATGGATTTTCTTCCCCCGCCATTGTTCCTGCCGCTCAGGCATGAGTTGACCTCAACGACCATAAGACACTTGCTGGAGGTTTTGGACGACGTTTTGAAAGGCGAAAAGTTCATCCGCCCAGAAAAAATCGCCGAGGAACCGCTGCTGCCAACACCTTCCGAGATTCTGCCGCAGCTCGACCTGTATCTGATGGAAATTGAGCTTCAAATGGAAAAGCTCTACGCTTCTCTTTCAGAAAGGGTAAAGGGCGCTGGCATAGTTGAGTTTTCAGCCTTGACAAAAGGCGCAACGCGGCTTGAAGCCATCCGCACATTCATCCTGCTACTTTTTCTGGCACAGGGAGGGAAGATAAGTCTGTGGCAGAATGAGGAATCTGAGGAAATATACATAACTGTAGGAGAGCTGAACCTTGCAGGAAGCGGAGAAACAAGAGCTTAACCCAGGCATACCTCTTCCTCAGAAACAGTCTGAGGAGAAAGTGCAGAACGACCTAGTCTTGGTTGAAGCCGCATTGTATGCGGCTGGGCGCCCGCTGGACCTGAATGAGTTATGTTCAATTCTGAAAACCCGCTCAAAAAACAAGGCTAGAAAGCTTGCAAAAACGCTCGTGCAGGGATACGCAAGCAGGGACTCCGCGCTTGAGATTTTGGAGCTGAAGGATGAACGATATGTCTTGCAGTTGAAGGCTGACCTCACCCCGTTCGTCAGAAAACTCGTGAACAAGCCGCTGCTTTCCGCAGGCCCTCTGAAAACGTTGTCTTACATAGCCTACAGGCAGCCAGTTTCCCAGAAAAGAGTCATAGACCTGCGGGGGCATCACGCTTACGGCCATGTCAAGCAGTTGAAGGAAATGAGCCTCGTCGCCAGCGAAAGAAGCGGCCGTTCATCCCTTCTCA
>PEWI01000072.1 GCA_002779555.1 Candidatus Bathyarchaeota archaeon CG07_land_8_20_14_0_80_47_9
AAAATCGACAGCACAGGCAAAAACATAGAAAAAACAGGTCTGGTCTACGACATCAACGAATGGGACGACTACGCACTTGAAGAAGCGGTGCGCATAAAAGAGAAGCAGAGCGGAACAGTAACAGCCATAACCATTGGCGCTGAAGACTCAGACGCCACGCTGAGAAAGTGCCTCGCACGTGGCGCAGACAAAGCCATAAGACTAACAGACCCGAAGTTCGCTGACTCAGACGGCTACGCCATAGCCAAAATCCTCCACAGCGTAATCAAAACCCTACACTACGATTTGATATTGACAGGCATGCAGGCAGGCGACGACGGCAACGCAGAAGTCGGACCAATCCTCGCTGAAATGCTGGGAATCCCGCACGCCACGATGGTCAAAAAACTCGAACTCGCAACTGGCACAGCGAAGGTTAACCGCGAACTCGAAGGCGGCCTAGAAGAACAGCTAGAAGTAAAAACACCCGCACTCTTCTCCGTGCAAACAGGCATAAACGAGCCAAGATACGTTTCAATAATGGGCATCAGAAAAGCCATGCAGAAAGAAATCAAAGTCATGACACTCGCAGACACAGGACTAACCGAAAACGACGTAGGCACAGCAGGCAGCTGGACAAAAATAGAAAAGCTGTACGTGCCGCCAGTCGAAAAACAGGCAGAATTCCTCAAAGGCACACCAGACGAAGTCGCAGCAAAGATTACCGAAATCCTGAAGTCAAAGGGGCTGATCTAAAATGGCGAAAATCCTAGTTCTAGCCGAACATCGGCAGGGAGCGATCAGAGACATAACCTACGAAATGCTCACCAAAGCCCGAGAACTAGCAGAAAAAACCAACGCCGAACTAACAGCCATCGTATTGGGCAAAAACGCTAAGGAACTGGCAAAACCCCTAACGGAATACGCAAAGACCATCATCGCAGTTGAAGACGGAAAGCTGGAGAATTTCAACTCAGAAGCCTACAAAAAAATCCTCACGAAACTAATCACCGAACACAAACCCTCACTCGTACTCATGGGACACACCAGCTACGGCATAGATCTAGCCCCACGCCTCGCAGCCGCACTGAACCTGCCACTCGCGACAGACCTCATAGATCTAGCCTTCGAAAACGACACATTGAACGTAACGCGACAAATGTACGGAGGAAAAGTAAACGTCAAAGCCACAGCACGCAAAGCCGAAACCTACATTGTAACCATCCGCCAAGCCACATTCACCGCCAAAAAGCCAGAACCTCCGGCAGACGGGCAAATCACCGAAGCCCCCTCACAATTGACAGAGGAAATAGTCGAGAAACGGTTCATACAGTACGTTCTGCCACCGCCAGGCGGAGTAGACATAACCGCCGCAGAAAAACTCGTAGGCATAGGCCGAGGAATCAAAGACCATGCCAACATACCCCAAGTCGAAGACCTCGCAAAAACCCTCGGCGCAGTACTATCATGCTCAAGACCAATCGTTGACAAAGGCTGGCTTCCAAACGACAGACAAGTAGGCACCTCGGGAAAAACAGTCAAACCCAAACTCTACCTGGCTCTAGGCATAAGTGGCGCCTTCCAACACGTCCTCGGAATGAAAAGCTCTGACTTAATCATAGCCGTAAACAAAGACCCCGAAGCACCCATCTTCAGCTTCGCCGACTACGGAATAGTTGAAGACCTGTTCAAAATAGTTCCCTCACTGAAAAACAAAGTTAATGAACTAAGAACACAGAAAACATCCACCTAAAAGGAGAAAGAAAAAGATGGAATTCAAACTAGACGAAGAACAAACAGCCATAAGAAAAGCCGTCCGCGAATTTGCCGAAAAAGAATTTACACCTGAACTCGCGCTTGAGTTTGACCAAAAAGAAGAATTCCCAATGGCTCTCTACAAGAAGGCCGCGCAACTCGGATTCACAAGCATGCGCATCCCGCAGGAATATGACGGACAAGGCTACGGCGTACTCGAAGACTGCTTGGTCGTGGAGGAAATGTGCCGAGTCGACCCAGGCATAGGCGTAGCAATATCGCTTGGAAACCTCATGATCCCAGACGTGCTCCTGAAACATGGAAACGAAGAACAAAAGAAAAAGTACATCCCGCCGCTAGCCAGAGGCGACAAGATAGCCGCCGCAGCCTTCACCGAACCTGAACATGGAAGCGACATAACATGCATGAACTCAACCGCCGTCAAAACAGGAAACGAATGGACAATAAACGGAGCAAAGGAATTCATAACCAACGCAACCACCGCTGACACTTTCATACTTCTCTGTCAAACCGACCCGAACGCCCAGCCAACCTACAGAGGACAAAGCCTGTTCATCGCCGAAAAAGGCATGTGCGGACTAGACGCCACAAAACTGCACGGCAAAATGGGAATAAAACCGTGCGTCACAGGCTCACTGTCGATGAGCGACTTGAAAGTCACAGAAGCAAACGTCGTCGGCGAAGTCGGCAGAGGCTTCTACTACACGCTTGAACTCTTCGACGGAACCCGCATAACCGTTGCAGCCCAAGCCGTCGGCATGGCGCAAGGCGCATTCGAAAAGGCACTGGCATACGCGAAGACACGCAAACAGTCCGGGCAACCCATCATCAACTTCCAAGGCATAAGCCACAAACTCGCCCAAATGGCCATAAAAATCGAATCCGCACGCCTGTTGATGTACAAAGCCGCGTGGCTCTACGACAAGGAGAAACCCAACCCAGTCGCAACCAGCATGGCAAAAGCCTACGCAAGCCGCGCCGCCATGGAAGTCACAGACGACGCCATACAAGTCTTCGGCGGATACGGCTACCTAGCAGACTACCACGTGGAAAGATTCCACCGATGCGCAAAAATAACTGAAATCTACGAAGGCACAACCGAAGTGCAGAAAAACACTATCGTCGGCTACCTCATGAAACAACCATAAAACCATCAACCTTTTTCTTTTCTGTCTGAAACACGAAAGTTGAGTCAGCGTTCAAAAGTTTTATTACCGTTCATCATCAAGCATTAAGCATCAACAAGGAGGAACAAGTTTTGACAGCCGAAAAACTCAAAAAAGTCGCAATCGTGGGCTCAGGAGCAATGGGCCACGGAATAGCAGAACTACTCGCCATGACAGGCTACGAAGTTGTAATGATAGACATAAACGGCGAACTGCTCCAAAAAGGAAAAGAGAAAATCAAGTGGAGCCTAGACAAGTTCGTCGAAAAGAAAAGAATCAGAAAAGAAGATGCTGACGCCACGCTGGCAAGAATAAGCACGACGACCAGCTACGAGCAGGCAGGCAGAGACATAGACCTCGCCATCGAAGCCGTGCCAGAAAACATGGAACTGAAAAAGAAAGTGTTTTCCACACTTGATTCAGTGGCACCGCCAAACGCCATACTCGCATCCAACACCTCAACGCTTAGCATAACGGAAATGGGCAAAACCACAAAACGCCCAGACAAAGTCGCGGGAATGCACTTCTTCAACCCACCCATAATGATGGCTCTAATCGAGGTCATAAAAGGCGACAGCACAAGCCAAGAAACAATCAACACGCTCGCCGAACTAGCCAAGAAACTTGGAAAAACCCCGATAATCGTGAGAAAAGACGTGCGAGGTTTCATTGTTAACCGCGTGCTCGGAGCCGTGTTCAACGAAGCCTTCTGGGCCTATCAGAGAAAAGAAGCCACCATGGAAGGAATAGACGCCTCCGTAAAGTACACAGGAGGCTTCCCAATGGGATGGTTCGAACTGGCAGACTTCGTCGGACTTGACATAGCCTACGACGTCGGCAACATACTGTACCAAGCCTACGGCGAACGGTTCAAACCATGCGTCGAAGTAATCGACCCGCTCATAAAGGAAAAGAAGTTCGGCCAGAAAACAGGCGTCGGCTTCTACGACTGGACCAAAGGCAGACCGAGAATACCGTTCAACCTGCTCGACGAATACGATGTTGACAGGTCCTGGGCAGTTGCCGTCAACGAGGCAGCTTGGCTCATTCATGACGACGCGGCCAACCCTGCAGACATCGACACGGGCATGAAGCTGGGCACTTATTGGCCTCAAGGCCCATGCGAGTACGCTGACCGAACAGGCTTAGACATCGTGCTGAACAAGCTTAAGGAGCTTCACGCCAAGTACAACATGGAAATGTATAAACCCTGCCCTCTGCTAGAAGAATACGTCTCGAAAGGTCGGACGGGGAAAAAGGCTGGAAGGGGGTTCTACTAGATGGAGTTCGAACTAACTGAAGAGCAAGCCGTAATAAAGAACGCCGTGCGGGAATTCTGCCAGAAAGAGTTCAAACCAGAACTGGCTCTGGAGCTCGACAGGAAAGAAGAGTATCCCATGGAGCTTTACAAGGCCGCCGCGAAATTGGGCTTCACAAGCATGAGCTTCCCACAAGAACACGGTGGACAGGGCAGTGGACTGCTCGAAACGTGTTTAGTCATAGAGGAAATGTGCAGAGCTGACTCGTCACTGGGCGTGGCAGTTTCAAGCGGAAACTTTGGCAGCGAATTTCTCATAACGCTGGGCACCAAGGAACAGAAAGAAAAGTATTTGCCGCCGCTGTGCAGGGGCGACACAATATCGGCTGCTTGCTTCACAGAGCCGAACGTAAGCGGAAGCGACATCACAAAGATGGAGACAACCGCCACAAAATACGGCAACGAATGGTGGATAAACGGCACAAAAACCTTCATCACCAACGCCACCACCGCCGACTTCATGGTGGTCCTGACGCAGACAGACACCAAAATCAGACCGACCTACCGCGGCGAAACACTCTTCATAGTCGAAAAAGGCGCGCAGGGACTCGAAACGTCGAAACTCCACGACAAGATGGGCATACGCTGTTCAGTGACAGGCGAAGTGCGATTCGAAAATGTTAAAGTGCCAGACGCGAGCATCATCGGCGAACTGAACAAGGGCTTCTACTACTCGATGGAGTTCTTTGACAAGACACGCGTAGGCGTCGCAGCCCAAGCCATCGGCATGGCCCAAGGAGCATGGGAAATAGCCTTCAAATACTCCAAACAACGCGAAGCCTTCGGACAGCCACTGCTGCAACACGAGGCAATCGGCATCGGACTGGCTGAGGCCATGACGAAGATTGAAGCAGCAAGATGGCTCATGTACCGCGCGGCTTGGCTGGTTGACGAGGGCAAGATGGACCCGATGATCACAGCCATGGCGAAACACTATGCAGCGCGCGTGGCCATGGAAGTCACGGACTTCTCAATACAAGTGCTCGGCGGCTACGGCTATTTAGGCGACTACCGCGTCGAGCGGTATCATCGAGATGCGAAGATAACCGAAATCTATGAGGGCACAAGCGAAGTGCAGAAACTGACCGTGTTGAAGTACTTGTTGAGAAAATTCTAGAACATCGTTGTGTAAGTCCTTTCTTGCATCCTTTCTTTTTTCAATCATACGTCTGCAAACAGCTCGTTTTAGGAGGCAGCTCCACTTTTTCCCACCGGGTTTCATTTCAGCTCTTGATTTCGTTCACAAAAAAGCATATAGGCTCAGCGGTCAGACATAGGCGTGGTGAACAGGTTTGAGCAAGGAATATGAAACTTTGAAGATTGAGCGCGATCAGAACACACTGTGGATAATACTGAACAGACCGCACAGGCTGAACACTTTCAACGACGTCCTGATTGAAGAGCTTTCCGACATGCTGGACACGGCTGAAAAAGACCCAAGCATCAAATGCGTAGTAATAACTGGCGATGGCGACCGAGCCTTCAGCGCAGGCGCCGACGTGACCATGTTTCCAAAAGCGACCCCTGTCAAGGCTGAAGAGTTTTCAAGAGCCGGACAAAAGACATTCGGCAAAGTCGAAGAAATGACCAAACCCGTGATAGCAGCAATCAACGGTTTCGCCCTCGGCGGAGGACTGGAGCTGGCCCTAGCATGCGATTTCAGAGTAGCCGCAGAGCACGCTGAACTTGGAAGCCCAGAAATCGGACTGGGTCTCATACCGGGCTGGGGCGGCACTCAGAGACTAGTCAGAATAGTGGGTCTGGCAAAGGCCAAAGAAATGGTAATGCTTGGCATCAGGCTGAAGGCTGATGAAGCACTGAAAATTGGACTGGTGCACAAGGTCGTGCACTACGAGAAACTCAAGGAAGAAGTGCAGGCGCTGGCTACGAAACTCTCTGACGGACCGCCGATAGCCATGAAATATGCAAAGCATGCGCTGAACTTCGGAACACAGGTGCCTTTGGATATAGGACTGCGGCTGGAAGCCGGACTGATGGG
>PEWI01000241.1 GCA_002779555.1 Candidatus Bathyarchaeota archaeon CG07_land_8_20_14_0_80_47_9
TATTCGCGAGATGCTTCAGGCTCTGGACAAAATCGTTCCCGGGATCAATTCGCGGGACACGCTCTTGTACGGTGTCGAGGTGAAGTTCTACTCTTCACGACTTCAGTTGAGCAACTGTTTAGAAACAAGGATCCGGAACTTGTTCACGGTCGGCGACGGCGCAGGCGTAACTAGAGGGCTTATTCAGGCTTCAGCGTCAGGCGTTATTGTGGCGAGAGAAATAGTAAAGAGAGAAAAGAAGAAGGCGTAAGACCTGTGTCGGTAATTCAGGAAATACACTGCTCCCACTGCGGGGCGCCTATAGCTTTTAAACCAGGCGAAATATTGGCAACGTGTAAGTACTGCGGCTACACGGTTGTGATAGAAACTGGAGAAACTTTCACCTTCGAACATTCTATGCTTCTGAACAAGTTTGACCCAGCGCAGGTTGAAGAGCCGGTCCGGGACTGGATGCGTGCAGGTTTCCTTAAGCCCGGTGATCTGGCTAAGAAATCAAAAATTGTGGAGAAAACCCTGCTGTATTTGCCTTTCTGGGTTGTCTCAGCCGAAGTCGAAAGTGTCTACAAAGGCGTTTTTGAGCGCATAGCTCCACCCGTTGTCAAGGATGGAAAACTGGAGAATGACTATGAATGGCTTGTTTTGGCGCGGAAAGCATCCGAGTTTCCGACAAGAGAGTACAACGTGCCGTTGGAAGGAAAGATCCCCTATGATTTTAGGAAGATAGAAGGCTTTGCTAAAGTCTTAAACAGCGAGATTGACAAGGATGAAGCCGTGGAGCTTGCTAAGCATGAGATTGAAGAGCTTCATCGTTTCCTAATTCAGAAGGATGTTGACAAAATCATTGACATAAAAACCGAGATAAAGGTGGACCAAGTGGTTTACTTGCATGCCCCAGTCTGGTTCGTAAAATACGAGTATAAAGGCAACGCTTACCAACTGCTAATTGACGGTGCCACCGGCTCATCAATAAAGGGCGACATACCTTCAACAAACCTCTAAACATCGCGAAACTTTAAAAGTAACCCTTAATCCATCTATTAAATCGGAAAAATCGATGTGAGGAACCTGTTCTTGACCGAGAAAAAAGACATTTACGAAAAAGCAGAGAAGCAGATGCGGCTTGGTGAACGGATCCTAGCGGAGATACCTGGTTTCCGCGGTTACAAGGAGAAGGAGTTGCGACGCGAATCTGACAGGCTCATCAGAGACAACCTGTATCGGAGGCTGTTAGCAGCGAAAAGCGACGTGAAAAGCATTTTCCAGAAGTTGTCTGACCGTCGCGCTTTTGACGTTCTGACGGACATGGATCGTCTTGTCGCAAGGTTTGACCGCGTGACAGAGAAGGTTAATCATGCTTCTTATGGGTATGCGGGCTTTTTCGATGTGGTGAAGGTTGAAGAGGAGAACCTTGACAGAATGATTGATTTTGACAACCAGCTGGTTGATGGCGTTGACAAGATAGCTGAAGAGGTTGCAGCATTCAAGGCAGAAGTTGCACGGCAGGATTTGACGAACGCGGCGGCGCGTGTGCAGCATTTGGGCGAATTTTTGGGCTCTTTTGAGGGAACGTTTGACAGTAGGCAAGAGGTAATTTTAGGAGTGAGTTGAGATGCCGCAAGTCATAGAGTGGAAGAATCCGGGTCCAGAAGACGTTCTTTGGAGGTATCCAGACGAGGAGATCACGTGGGGCGCTCAGCTGATTGTCCACGAATATGAGACAGCAGTGTTTTTCAGGGACGGTAAGGCCTATGATGTTTTCAATGCAGGAAGACATACACTGACAACGTTGAATCTGCCGTTGTTAACTGGTCTGCTCACGAGGATTGCTGGTTACAAGGAGAAACCTTTCAAGGCCGCGGTGATTTTCATTTCAACCAAGGTGTTTGCCGGGAAGTACGGCACGCAGGCCCAGACGACAGAACTTGCTCCGCTGAAGGTTTATGGCGGTTTCTGGTTTAAGGTTGAAAGTGCGCAGCTGTTCGTGAATGAGGTTGTGGGTGGGCAGAACGCGTACACAAGTGAGGATGTCAACAATTACCTGCGCGGTTTCTTGAATGAGAAAATCATCGACGAGCTTTCAAGGTACGATCTGTTGACTGTCTTCACAAGGCTTGACGAGACCTCGGTGGTTGTGAAAAACGCGATTTCAGACTACTTCAAGCGCATAGGTTTGGAACTGACGGATCTCAGGTTTGAAGGGATTGACACTACGCCTGAGTATCGTGAGCGGCTGTTCTGGCTCAGAACTGGAAGGGCAGCGCCTGAAGAGGTGCTGAGGATGGAGACCGTGAAGAAAGCTGCCGAAGAGCTTGGAAAGTCGCCGGGTGCGGGCTTAGGAACTGGCATGGTGCTTATACCTCAGGTGATGACGCCGTATGGTCCAGCGCAGGCGCCAGCAGCTGCTCTAGTCATATGTCCAAAATGCAACGCGAAAATCCCTGCTACTTCAAAGTTCTGTTCAGAGTGCGGGACGACGATAACTCCGCCGTCAGGCGGAACAATGAACTGTCCTAAGTGTGGCAAGACGATTCCTGCTGGATCCAAGTTCTGTCCTGAATGTGGCGAGAAAACCCAGTAGAGGGCGTGATTTGAGAATTGGCTAGCTCTGCAAACAGGGGCCTGCTGTCGATAGGTGCCTTCTTCGTCATCCTAGTGGTTTCCATAGTTCTTGGGGCATTCGTTGTCGGTTGGCTGACGGTTCCGCCGATGATAATTGCGTTGTGCGGTTGCTGGATGCTGGTGCTTGGCGGGATGCAGACTTCAAGTCCGCAAAAATATGGGCGCAGCGCGTTCAGTCTTTTCGGGTGGGGGTTGCTCTTCATCGCTCTGGGCAGTGCATGGTTCTTGTACGGGTTTGGCTGGATTTACTCTCTCGCTGTAGTACTGCTCGTTCTTGGTGCTTTGGCAATCGCGGCTGCGTTTCGAAGGAAGTAGTCTGCTCTTCCTCTGAAACGCTTTTTATCTGTAATAACATTTTATGCTGTTAGAGGATTAGGCTCATCATGAGCGAGGAAATGATTGGCCGCGGAACATGGTACGACAAGATGGCTGCGGACATTGTCGATAGAGAGCGCAAGCTTGGCAGAAGTCTCCAGCTAATCAGAACTGAGATGGGTCTCGGAGCTTCTGGTTTTCCGCACATTGGCAGCTTGGGCGATGCCTCCCGTTCTTTCGCGGTTACCTTGGCTCTCAAGGACCAGGGTTACGGTTCAGAGTTAATTGCGTTCTGCGACGATAAAGACGGTTTGCGTAAGGTTCCTGTTGGTTTGCCGAAGTCTTTGGAGAAGTATTTGGGGTTCCCTGTCTCAAGCATTCCAGACCCGTTTGGATGTCATGAAAGTTACGGTCGCCACATGAGTTCGCTGCTGCTTGACGCTTTGGACAAGTGTGGAATAGAGTATCGTTACGTGTCTGCCTTAGACGCCTATGAGAAGGGACTGTTGAACAAGGAAATTGAGACTTTGCTTTTGAATGCGAAAAAGGTAGGCGAAATAGTCAAGGAAGAGGTGGGACAGGAGCGTTACACTGAGGTTTTACCGTATTTCCCAATATGCGGCAATTGCGGGCGTATATACACTACTAAGGCTTTGGAGTATCTTCCGAAGGAGAACAAGGTTACGTATGTTTGTGATGGTATGGAGATAAAGGGCAAGTGGCTTGAAGGTTGCGGTTTCAAGGGCGAGGCAAACGTAGCGAGAGCTGAAGGTAAGCTGAGCTGGAAGGGCGAGTTCGCGGCGAGGTGGAGGGCTCTTGACATCAGGTTTGAAGCTTATGGCAAAGACATTGAAGATTCGGTTCGGATTAATGACAGGATTTGTCGGGAAATATTGTGTTTTGAGCCGCCTTCGCATGCTAGGTACGAGATGTTTCTGGACAAGAGCGGGCGGAAGATTTCGAAATCAACAGGCAACGTTTTCACGTCGCAGGTGTGGTTCCGCTATGGGTCGCCTCAGTCGTTGCTATTGTTGATGTTGAAGAGGTTTGTTGGGACGCGGACTTTGAATGTCACGGATATTCCCACGTACGTGAATGAGCTGGATGACTTGGAGGATGTGTACTTTGGAAAGAAACCGGCGAAGGATGAGAGGGAGCTTGTCAAACTGCGTGGGTTGTATGAATATTGTTGGGCGCTGAAGCCTCCGCAGAAGCCTAGCGTCAAGGTGCCTTTCAATTTGATGACTTTCTTGGTTAAGATGGCGCCTAAAGGCAGTGGAGAGGAATTCATAGCTGAGAAGCTTCGAGGGTATGGGTATTTGCAGAAAAGTCAGACGCTTGATGACAGTTTGAGAAGGCGAATCGAGTATGCGTCTAATTGGATAAAGGATTTTGAAGAGATAAAGGAAACGGCTGTTGGCCTATCCAGTGCGGAGAAGGCTGCAATGGCTGAGCTGGTTGAAGTGTTGAAGGGTGAAGATGATGCTGAGAAGATTCAGAACGCCATATTCAACGTGGCTAAGAAGCGTGGTTTGCAGTTGGGCAGTTTCTTCAAATCCCTTTACATGATTCTTCTAGGAGTTCCGCATGGGCCTAGGCTGGGGCCTTACTTAGTTGCGATGGGAAAGCAAAACGTGATTGACGCTTTGCAGAGAGCGTTAAGCAAGAGTTGAAACTGCGAATAAGCATGTCTAAACCCTTTTTTTGCATCAACTATATCTCTTGTACGATGGGCTCGTAGTCTAGGCTGGACTAGCACTTCTATGGCGATATTTTCCGCGCAACCTCTATTTTTCCTGAGAAATCTGCATTCTCGATTGCTTCTGGTCTAAATATCATGTTGTAGATGCTAGTCATGTGCGAATTCTGCGCGGACCGATTCTGTGCAAAGACTGCGAAATATTCTTTGGTAAGTTCTCTGACCTTTTCTTCATCGTTTGCGTATTTCAAATGCAGTAGCTCATGTATCAATGCAGCCCTTGCCCGACTCCCAGCATACAATGTGAACTTGTCTTTCCCAGACTCTTGCATGAGTTCTTGACAGAACTTCAATGTTTTTGGGTAGATCTGGATTCTTCCTCTGTTAGTGTTGCAATGCCCTGCAAGCCCATTTCCATTTTTCCTTTGAGACGGGAAAACTATGACTTGCACGTCTCTGACCCTGTGCTCTTCTATGTTTTCCTTTCTCAACATCCAACTAAGAAACTTTTGGAATGAAGGCCTTCTCAAGGTTCTAAGTACAAAAGAGGCATATTTCATGTAAAAACCAACCTGCTTCTGAGAGGGGTCCCCAAGTTTCTCGGGATGAACAGTTATTTTCATTTTATTAGAGAGCATTTTTGAACTTAACTCACGCGCTTCTATTCTGTGTTGCTTCTCACTCTTAGCTCTTCCCCAACTGGTCAAACTGCACGAGTCTTAGCCTCAGAGTTTATATCATTAAAAAAGGGTAGTAATCCAGTTGTATGGGCCCGTAGTCTAGGCTAGACTAACACTTTTGTGGTGACATCTCCCGCAAAATCACTCTTTTTCTGTTTTCAAGCCGATACTACGAGCATCCCAGAGGCCCTTTTTACACCGAGACCATTCTAGGGCCCTGTTTAGATTTCTGGGTTATGCCACGTGGCATACTTGGCGCGCACTTTTCTAGCGACTCTATAGAACAAGCCGTCATAACGTTCAAGGGTAGGCAGAAGGCCATCGCCTTTCCTCCGTCCAAATGAAGGCGCCAGAATCAATAAGCGCTTCTTCTTAGGCAACTGGCAGTCACCTAATATGATGACTAGCAGAACTATGTAGAAAGCAGCAGCCTAGCCGCCGTGCGGCGGAACCGCAAAGCAAATAGCGCGAAGCCTATTTCAGATATTTGAATGAAAGACTATGCCAAATCATTTTGGAAAAATCGGCGAGAATACTTGGAATTCTAGGTTGACTGCAGAAATGAAATCGAGAAACATGAAAACAGCGGATTTTGAGCTTCTTTTTCCAACATTTCGCGGTGTCAAAAAGCCAGATGTAGCTTTTCAAGTAGCGCGCATGCGTGTTCCGAAAATGGTTAAAAATGGTTTTAATTCCGTTCTGCAAACTTCTGCGGGTTCGAGAAGGCTGGTTGCCGCAAGGAATTCAGGAACAAATGCGAAGTCCAAAACTGTCCCCAAATCACAAAAGGCGAATAAAAACCATTTCAGACCAATTTAGGAACAGAGACTGTGTGAAAACTTGTCAGAGAAGCGTCTTAGCGCGTGTGCCTGAAAAACTCTTCTCCATCATCCTGTCATTCTTTTCTT
>PEWI01000237.1:0-2320 GCA_002779555.1 Candidatus Bathyarchaeota archaeon CG07_land_8_20_14_0_80_47_9
ATTGGAGATCAATTGGTTAAAAAGAAATTCACGCCAGTTGGCTTTAGGGTCTATGAGATACTCAGCAAATACTTTGAAACCGTAGATGTTATTTGCGTGGTTCGAAGAGGACAGTCATCTAACACGGGCATTTGGTATAGCCGGGCACGCCGTTTTAACTTCTTCCTTCGAGGCTTCAAATATCTGTTTATCATGAGAAAATCTTCCGGTGCAGTAATTGAAGCAAAGAAAAGAACGGTGAAATGGGCATATTATGATAGAGATAGAAGTAGGGTAGAATCCTCGTAGTTGCTAAGGGTGGTCTGTTGAAACTAAATGATCTGATAACACTCTACGAAAAGAAGAAAGCGACATACGGAAATAATGCATACAAGCACGTGTCTGAACTTCTTGGAGAAGCAAAGGAAATTCATAAGCAAGATTGGCTGAAAAAGCCAACTCCAAATAGAGACCATGAACAATCATGGAGAGCTTTCAAAGGAAAGAACTTGGAGAAGCTTGTCGTTCACATAATCAAGGATGAAGTCGAGAGTCTGGGACTGAAAATAGTCGATGGAAACAAGTTGGAGAAGACCAACAGCAACAACCTGCCACTTGAGTTAAGTTCGGTTAAACATAATTTGCTCGTTGATTATGGCGAGTTTGGCTCACATTTGCCAGATGTTGATATCGTGATTTATGATCCCAAGACTTACAAGATTGTAGCAGTCATATCGAGCAAGGTGACGCTACGGGAAAGAATTGCCCAAACAGGATATTGGAAAATCAAACTCTCAAGAGACAAAGTCACAGAGCACATAAAAGTATTCTTCATAACACCAGATGAAGATGGCACTTTGACTACAAGGATTCCAGCGAAAAAAGGAAGAGCCATAGTGGAGGAAGACACTGACGGGAGCTATGTGATGAGCGAAAGAGCGGTTGAGGAAAGCGCCAAGGTCAAAATGTTCGATAAGTTCATGGATGACTTGAGGAAAATACTAGCGCTTAGCAAGAAGTCATAGTCTAAATATGGAGCGGTGTGTGTTGTTTATTTGTAGGGTATGTATTCTTTTCCTAGTAGTTCTCTTGCTATGACCGTTCTCTCTATGTTGCTCGCTCCCCCAGTACCTACACAGTAAATCTATATAGTGAATACAGTCTCTTTCCGTCTGTTGTCATAACTGACTCTGAAATGATCAAACACATCGGTTCTGCCTAACAATGGTGGCACGTTTTCCGTATCAGCAAACGCAACCTTTGCCCTAAAGGTTTCTTCTCCCAGTTTCATGCTTATTTCATGAATATATACTCTGATTCTGCCTCGCGTGATCCCACCAACATGACCTTCCTTGCCAGCCCTCAAATCGTAGCCTAAACCTTCACAAGCCGACCTTGGAAGCAACGTTATGTCTGCACCCGAATCAGCATACACCGTGAAACCGACCCATCTCCATCGCTAGACTGCAAGTAAACAGTAGCTACAGGTCTGTAGATTTCACCGACAAGCCCAGAGTATTCTCGCCTATACGGAAAAGCATACTGTCTCATGCCAAAGCGTTCCTCAACCAGAAAACAAGATGAGCAGGTCTTCTTTTGGAATGTAAGTAACTACGATCTTCTTGTCAGAATGCTTCTTCTCCAACTCTCTAATCCTCTTATAGAGATTCTTGCCTGACGCTACGACCTTTCCATCCATGACAGCCACATAATGGCCAGCATACTTTCGCATCTCTTCACGGCTTATCTGACAAGTTTCCGAAACAGGCACGAGACATCCCCACAAAATAATAGTCCACGTCAACTATTATGCATTATGCAAACAGCGATAATAAGAAAAATGCGGAGAAAGCAAACGAGTGTTTACTTGTATGGTATGTATTCTTTTCCTAGCAGTTCTCTTGCTATGACCGTTCTCTGTATGTTGCTTGCTCCTTCCGCGCCCACGCAGTAGCTCATTATCCCCCGCAAACCCATCTCCAGCGGACACTCCTTAGTATAGCCATAAGCCCCCATCCAAATCATCGCATGCTTAAACACGTCAAATGCGAAATGCGGCGCGATAAGCTTGCAAGCAGCAATCATCCTGCTCACTTCCAAAGGCGAAAACTTGCCCTCCTTGTAGCGCTTGTCCTGCATCCAAGCCGTCCGATAAGTCAAGCTCCTCAAAGCCTCAAGCTGAGCCCAGTCGTCAGCCAACTCAAACTGAATTCCCTCAAACTTGCCAATGGGTCTGCCGAAAGCCTTCCGCTCCTTAATGTATTCCATACCAATATCCAAAGCACGCCTAGCCACGCCCACGCAGACAGCTGCAATCAAAATCCTTGCGTTGTCAAAGCCC
>PEWI01000237.1:2352-6093 GCA_002779555.1 Candidatus Bathyarchaeota archaeon CG07_land_8_20_14_0_80_47_9
GCCGATGCGGTAAGCGTCTGGAACCCGCACGTTCTCCATCTTAAACCCACCTGTGCTGATCGCCATTCTGCCCATATCCTCAAACCGCTTGTTAACCTCAACACCCTTAGCGTTAATCGGCAGATAGAAACCCGTCATCCCACGATGCATAGCATCTGCTGGCGCAGGCGAAGTCCTAGCAATAACGAAGTAACCTCCACCAAGCTTCTTAGCCTCCTCAGTGCCGCTGATGTACATCTTCTCCCCGTTCAAAATCCACTCATTCCCAACCTTTTTGGCAGTGGACTTGAACGCTGCAACGTCAGAACCGCCGCCCGACTCAGTAGACGCAATGCCGATAAAAGCATCTCCTTTGAACGCTTTCCTTATGCAGTCATCACGCACCTGTTCACTGCAGTACCTGTCAACAACGTAACCCCAAGAAGACTCAACAAGCCACAAAACAGGCAAAGCAATACTCACATCAGCATAACCAAGCTCCTCTGCCGCAATACACGCCGTGACCCAATCCGCACCTGTTCCGCCATGCTCCTGCGGAGAAGTCATAACCAACAAACCCATCTCGCCCATGCTCCTCAGAATCTCCCTGGGAATCTCACCCCTACTGTCCATCTCCCTGATCTTCTCAAGCGGCAAGTTCTTCTGACACCATTCGCGAATGGCGCTTCTGAAAAGTTCCTGCTCCTCTGTGAAACTGAAATCAACCGTGACTTTTCACCTTGAACCGTAACTACTGAAAACAATGAATATAAAAGTTGTTTAACGGTTAAGCCGAAACCTTCGATAGGAGCTGGTCAACCGGGCTTTGATTAAGCTGCAAGCCAAGCTTCTCCTGCTCAATGTTCAAAGCCAAACCAAGCAGCTGCGTAAGATACAGGACGGGCAAGTTCAGCTTCGCCCCAACCGTGGTTCCAGCTTCCTTCTGCTTGGAATCAAACATCAACCCACAATCAGGACAAGAAACCACCAAACCGTCCACACACAAACCCTGCACAGCCTTAACCTTGCCGCCTGCAAGTGAAAGCGCAGTGTCAGGATGACTAAGCATCAAATGCGAACCGCAACAATCCAGCTTCTCATTGTAATCAACGCTCTCCGCATCCGTTGCACGGATTAACTCGTCCATTTTCCGAGGATTCTCCGCATCGTCAACCCTGCCCAAATCAGAATAACGAATGATTTGACACCCAACATGACTAGCCAACTTCAAACCTTTGAGTGGCTTAACAACCGCCTTCCCAACACTTTTCAAGCCAACACAGTCATGCAACAAATCAATTACGTGCCAAACCTTGATGTTCGGATTGTACTCCAGCCCTTCTTCCTTTAACATGCCGACAATCTTCTCGCGAACCTTCTCGTCTCTCTCAACAGCACGCTTGGCCTCGGAAATCGTGAAATGGCATCTGTTGCACGGAACAAGCAGATTAGGCAGACCCGTTAGATTCGCCAACGCCAAAACTCTCGCAGAAAGATAATTGGCGGCAAAATCGTTAACACTTCTCACAGGGTCACCGCAACACAAAGCCTCGCGCAAGTCAACAAGTTCAACGCCAAGCTTCGGCAGAACTTCCCGCACTGACATCTCATAAGCGTACTGGCTTGCCAGTATGCAGCAACCCCAGAAAACCGCAACCTTCACCCTCATCTCTCCTCCAAAGCCTTTAGAAAAACAGCCTGAAAGCCCTCTTTAGGCGCAGGAATCTTGGGCAATTTCAAGCTTTCGCGGTCACATACCTCCATCTTCCTCGTAGTAACCTTCTGGTAAGCCTCAGCCAAACCTGTTTCAAGAATCTGAGAAACCGCCTTCATGAACGCCTCAGGAACCTTCGCCTCGCGCTCAACTGCCAAATTCCTCAAGGCAACGATAACGTGGTAGGGCGAAGCCTTCTGCGGACATCGCTGCACACACTTCAAACAAGTCACACAAGTCCAAATAATGTCCGAAGCCGCCAGCTCATCCACAAAGCCAAAGTTTACAAGCTTCTCAATCTCATGAGGCTTTAACTCCAGCAACTTCAGAGCTGTACAGCCGCTCGTGCACTTTATGCACTGGAAACAGTTGATAAGTTCCCTTCCCCTCAGCTTCCTCAAGATCTTCTCGCGCGACTCCAAGTTCGGCTTGGCCATTGACATCAAATCAGTCAAACCCAAAACCTAGCTCCCTCCTTTGCCCTTTGCTTCAGCCCCAGCGCAAGCCGCCTGAACCTGAACCAAAACCTGCTTCCCAGTGTAATGCTTCATTTGAATCGCCCCAGTCGGACAAGCTGAAGCGCAAGCACCGCAGCCCTGACACATTTCCTCAATGACCTCGGCTGTAACCTTCTCCTCTCCGTCTGCCTTCTCAGACTTCATCCCAACCGCCAAAAACGGACAAACAGACTCACAAATCCGACAACCACTGCACAACTCCTCGTCCACAACCGCCTTCAAAGGCTCAAGCTCAATCTCCCCACTAGACAACAAATCAACAAGCTTCGCCGCCGCCCCACTCGCCTGTGCCACGGTGTCAGGAATATCCTTAGGCGCCTGACACGCCCCTGCAAGAAAGATTCCCGCCGTAGAGCTTTCAAGGGGCCGCAGCTTCGGATGAGCCTCCAACAGAAAACCGTCAGCGCTTCTCGAAGCATGGAACAACTCGTTAATCCGCGCGATGTCAGCGCTTGGAACAAGCCCGTTCGCCAAAACCACCAAGTCCGCGCGAATCTCCAACAGCTTGTTCGTTCCCTTGTCAAAAACGTCAAAGTACAGCGACCCATCAGATGCACCGTGAATCTCAGACGGGACACCAGCAACAAAGTTAACATCCAAATCTCTGGCACGCGTGTAAAACTCCTCATAACCCTTCCCGAAAGACCGAAGATCAATATAACAAACGTAAATCGCCACGCCATCACCGAGTTTTTCACGCGCAAGAATCGCCTGCTTCAACGCCACCATACAGCCCACACGGCAACAATACTCGTGAAAACGCTTGTCACGGGAACCGACACACTGAATAAACGCTATAGCCTTCGGCGCCTGGCCAGATTGAGGCGACACAATCTTCCCTCCTGTCGGCCCAGAAGCATCGGAAATCCTCTCAAACTCGATGTTGGAAATGACGTTCTTGAACCGCCCATAACCGAACTCGGCCATTTCCGAAGCGTCAAACACTTCTGAGCCCACAGCAACAACTACCCCGCCAACCTTGAGCTTGATCTTCTGCGGTTTCTGTTCAAAGTCTATGGCTTTTGCCTCGCACGCTTCAAGGCACTTGCCACAAACCTCCTTCTTCTTCGTTTTCAACCTTAAACAGTGGCTCGGATCTATTATGGCAACCTTAGGAACGGCATGAGAAGAGTAAATGCAGATCGCGTGGGTTTGAGTTAGCTTCTCATTAAACTTGTCAGGCACTTTGACCGGGCAGACCCCAACGCAGAGTTCACAGCCGACACATTTCGTCTCATCCACATATCTGGGCTTCTTAGCGACGGTGACTTCGTAATTTCCAACGAAGCCTTTCACGTCAGCAACTTCGCTGTTCGTCAACAACGTTACGTTCGGATGCTTAGCCACATCAACCATCTTCGGCGTCAAAATACACGCGCTGCAATCCAAAGTTGGGAAAGTCTTGTCCAACTGTGCCATCCGCCCACCAATGCTAGGAGCCTTCTCAACAAGGTAAACCTTGAAGCCCGCATTAGCCAAATCAAGCGAAGCCTGTATACCAGCAATCCCGCCGCCGACAACCAAAACATC
>PEWI01000230.1 GCA_002779555.1 Candidatus Bathyarchaeota archaeon CG07_land_8_20_14_0_80_47_9
TATGGCGGCCAAGGTAATAGCACAGGCAGTCAGAAGTTCTATAGGGCCTAAAGGTATGGACAAGATGTTGGTGGATAGCATGGGCGATGTCACGATCACTAGTGATGGAGCCACGATCCTTAAGGAAATGGAAGTTGAGCATCCGGCAGCCAAGATGATGGTTGAAATCTCCAAGACACAGGACGACGAGGTGGGTGACGGAACAACATCAGCTGTCGTTGTAGCTGGAGAGCTCCTTTCGAAAGCGGAAGAGCTTCTTGACCATAACCTACACCCGACCGTGATTGTTGAAGGCTACAGAAGGGCGGCTAGCAAAGCTCTTGAAACCTTGGAAAGAATCGCTATAACAGTTGAGCTGACGGATAAGGAATCCTTTAAGAAAGTTGCCATGACATCGATGGCCAGCAAACTTGTGGCCGAAAATCGTCAGCAACTCGCAGAGTTGTCCGTGGACGCGATAATGCACGTGGCTCAAAAAGTCGGGGAAGAATACAGAGCTGACTTGGATGATGTCATGGTTGAGAAGAAAACTGGAGAATCCGTGGCATCCACACGACTCATCAAAGGCTTAGTTCTCAGCAAGGAAGTCGCTCATTCAGGCATGCCTAAAAGGATAGATAGAGCCAACATTGTCCTTCTAAACTCCGCGATTGAGATTAAGAAGACTCAGTTCGACGCGAAAATCAACATTCAGGATCCAAAGCAGATGGAGGCATTTCAACGCGAAGAAGAAGACATGCTCCGATCAATGGTTGAGAAAATATCTTCCGTAGGCGCCAATGTTGTAATCTGCCAGAAGGGAATAGACGACATGGCTCAACACTTCATGGCCAAGAAAGGAATACTAGCCCTGAAACAAGCCAAAGAATCTGACATGGCCAAACTCGCCAAAGCCACCGGCGGCAAGTTGGTCACGGCCTTGGATAATCTCACCAAGGATGACTTAGGTTACGCAGAACTCGTGGAAGAAAGAAAGATCGGCGAAGACAAGATGACCTTCATCGAAGGGTGCAAGAACCCTCGCGCCGTGGCAATATTGATCCGAGGCGGAACCCAACGAATAATAGACGAGGCGGAAAGGTCAATTCACGATGCTCTTTGCGTGGTGCGTGACGCGGTGAAGGAGCTAAAGATCGTGGCTGGAGGCGGCGCTCCAGAGGAAGAAGTGGCTAGGGCGCTTAGGAAACACGCAGAAACTTTGCCTGGAAAAGAACAGTTGGCTGTCATTGGCTTCGCTGATGCGGTAGAAATCGTTCCTATGACTCTTGGGGAGAACGCAGGCCTTGACACCATCGACATACTCTCCGAACTCAGAGTTCAACACGAAAAAGGCAAGGTCTGGGCCGGCGTCAATGTCTACAGCGGCAAAGTTGAAGACATGAAGAAACTTGGAGTCCTAGAACCCTTGTCAGTCAAGACACAAATAGTCAAATCTGCTACAGAAGCAGCGACAATGATCCTGCGAATCGACGATGTAATTGCTGGCGGGAAAATGAAAACCCCGCCAATGCCTCCTGGCGGTCCGGGTGGAATGGGCGGAATGCCCCCAGAATATTAGATATAGATTTAGGCGCAGGCGCTCAACTAGGAATGAGAGGAAGTCAAGGGTCAGACGTTTGCTTCGCGCATTTTTCTGCGTGCCACAAAGACGATTTGTTCTTATGGCCCTTGCTTGGCTTTTCTTCTTTCTTTCTTGCGCGCGCTTCAATGAGTGTGGTTGCTTCCTTAACGTTTGCAGCTATTTTGCACACGTAGTCATTATCTTCGAAGGTAACGAGTTGTGTGCGGGCGCTAAGATAGTCTAATAAATGTACGTGAATAGACAAATTGGGGGTTTGTATGTCAGAAATCGCTGAAGTTGCGGCTCATGGCGGTGCTGGTTGGTCTGCCAGAATGAAGTCACTACGTGATGAGATTGGAGAGGTCTGGAGAGCGTGTGGTGTCGAATCCGAGTGGTCCCGCCTCAAGGCAGTTTTGATGCACAGACCAGGCCCTGAGATTGAAACTGTTGCGGATGCCAACAAGGCACTAATGCTTGATGTGCCAAATCCTCTTCTAGCCAGATGTCAGCATGATAGCTTGGTTGCAGCTTATCGGAACGCCGGTATCACTGTGTTCTATGTTGAACCATGCAGTACACCTTTACCCAATCTGATGTTCATGGCTGACCTCTTTTTCATGACGCCTGAGGGAGCGGTTTTGGCACGCCCGGCATCTACTGTCCGTGCTGGCGAGGAGGGATTCGTTGCTCAAAAACTTGCTGAATTGCGCATTCCGATTCTGCGCTATGTACGAGGAAGAGGAGTCTTTGAAGGCGCAGATGCGGCATGGGTTGATTCTACCACTGTCATTCTGGGAACAGGACTGCGTACTAACGTGGAGGGGGCAGTTCAGGTGAAGAACCTTCTTCATGAGATGGGTGTTAAGGTTATCAAGGTAGTTTTGCCTGAAGGAGTAATGCATCTAATGGGAACTTTGCGTCTTGTGGACCGAGACTTTGCTGTTTGTTGGCGAACCCGAATTCCTCAAGCAGCTGTCAAGGTTCTTCGAGATCATGGGTATGATATTGTCTATGTTCCTGACGAAGAGGAAGCAATACAGGGGATGGCTCTTAACTTCGTGACGTTAGGTCCAAAACGGATCCTGATGCCGACTGGTAATCCTAAAACCCAATCGTTCTATGAAGATATGGGTATCAAATGTGCAACAGTCAAGGTAGATGAACTTCACAAGGCCGCTGGAGGAGTTGGTTGCCTTACAGGCGTCCTCGAACGGGAGCCAGGCAGATAGCGCGCTATGGGAGGTTAAGTGCTTTGTTCTCATTGTGAAAGAGGAAGTTAAAAGTGGATTTAAGGGAGCTGAAAGATGAAAGAGAATCTTTGTCTGATTTTTTGCGTGTAACGCTCAAAGTGGAGGTCTCTTCTGATGGCAATAATGTGTATGTAGATTTTGAAAAATTGTCCTCAGAAAAGCTGAAGAGACTCGTGAACAAATTCGTTTACCGTCGACATCTAAATAACAAGTACTGGGTTGCGCTCGAACGTAGTGTCATTAGGATTAAGCAGTTTGAAGGCGAAAAGAAAAGCAAAAAGCAAAAGAAGGGAGCGACTCCACCTTCAACGATTAAACACGGCTGGTAGTAATCGCGTGCGTGGGTGCTTTTCAATATTTCGAGACCTCATAAAGGATTTCTTTTGTGCTTCAGCCAATTCATAGCCCATCTTCCATGTTTTAACTACGGCAAAAGACTGTAAGATTGTCATGTGACTGGCACATATTTAAAAAAGTGCGCACGGGCTCTTGATGTCTGGCGGTCTGAATGAAAAAAAGGCTGATGCTTGGAGAAGAAGAAGGAAATCTGTCGAAAGTTGCAGAAAGTTCCAATCCTGTGTTGGGATACAGGTTGCAGTTTTTAAGCAACAATGAGACTCAAACCGTCCACAAGGTGGAAGTGAAAAGCGTAGATTTTCATGATGTAATTCGTCACCTGCGGCAGGGCGACTCTGTTCTCATAACCCCGAAGCTCCAAGAGAACTTGACCAAGAAGCAGAGGCAAAATCGCGCGCCTTGGTACTTTACGCATGTGTAAGTGGAGAAGGCGAGCAAATGCTTCGGTTAGGTTTCCCCGTTTTTTTCTTCGTTAAAAGGGAGAATGTTCTTCCATGGGAGAGCAAATCATGAGACACTTACAGTCGATTGGCGCAATTGCAGCTTGGAACTCTTTATTGGCTTTTCTAGAAGAACACGTGCTGAAGGGCTCGAATTTTAGAGCTTGCAAGATTGATGATTCGTAGCTCTGGCTTGAAACGTTTGATGGGTTCATTTCAGTAAGGCTAATAATGCACTATGAGACTTGGGAGATGCTTTACGATGTTTTCTCTCCCAAATATGACGTCCATCTGAATGAAGAGATGATCGAGGATGACTTCATCGTAGCCTAACCTTACTGAAACTCGGAAAGGCCTTAAAAGAAGAGTTAGACGCATATTTTCTTGAGTGAGAAAGTTTGACTTCCGATTATGTCATTTCGGTTGACGGACTTGTCAGAGCCTATGGTGAAAAAGTTGCGGTTGACGGCGTTTCTTTTGGGGTAAGAAAAGGTGAGATTTTTGGTTTCTTAGGTCCCAACGGTGCTGGGAAGACAACCACAATAAAAGTGCTCACGACACTGATTCCGCCTACACACGGTAAAGTCACAGTGCTGAGCTATGATGTCACCGATGAGCCTTTGAAGGTCAGACGCAGAATTGGAGTTGTCCAGCAGCAACCAAGTTTAGAAATGTTCATGACAGTTGAGCAGAATCTGGATAGTTCTGGTTTCCTTTGGGATATTTCCAAAGAGGAGAGGAAGAAGAGAATTCGATTCTTGAGTGAGCTTTTCGGCTTAGGGGATTGCCTGAAAAGCAAGGGTCCGGAGCTTTCAATCGGTCAAAGAAGGAGGGTTCAAGTTGCTCGTGAACTAATGCACGACATGGACATACTTTTCTTGGATGAACCGACTCTTGGTCTTGATCCTCAAATGCGAAGAACACTACTTGACTACGTCAAGAAATGTGCTTCAGAAGGCTTGACAGTCTTCTTCACGACTCATATCATGGAAGAGGCTGAATACCTATGCGACAGAGCGGCAGTGATAGACCACGGTAAGATCCTAGCATGTGACACGGTTGAAAAGCTTCGGTCTAGGTTTGGAACAGGAACTATTATTGAATTTACACTGGCTGAGAAGGAAGTAAGCTTGAAGAGTGCCTTGATGTCTGTTAAGGGAATTAATGCCTTTTCTGAACCACAAGAAGAAGATGGCTCTTTCAAGATATCGGCAGACGATCCATCGGGAGTTTTGCCTGAATTGCTTCATGCTCTCTTTACACGGGGTCTGCATGTGACGTCGGTCAACGTCAAAGAATCAAGTCTTGAAGAAGCTTTCCTGAAACTAACTTCTGAGAGGGAAGCAAAGGCATGAACAGCATACTTAAGCTGTTGGTTCGGGATATTCGAGGAAGCTTCCTCATGTCACCTTTATTCTTAGCGTCGATGCTTGTTTCGCCTCTCATCTACATTTTTGTCTTGGGATTTGCCTTTGGCGGCGCGATTCCCAGTGTTGTTGCAGGAGGAATCAGTATGAGCTATATCTTGTTTCTGGCTCCGGGCATAATTGTCAGCCAGTTTCTCACGGGAGGAGTCTATGCAGGAGCATCGATATGGTTCGACAAGAGATTCGGGATGTTTGAACAGATTCTTGTTGGGCCATTTACGAAAACACAATACATAACAAGTAAGATTCTCTCGGTAGCTCTTCAGGGACTTGCAATGGCTTTTCTAGTTCTTCTACTCACTTCTCCCCTTCTGTCTGGTTTATCGGTCAGCTTTCTTGGAATCTTGTATATCGTGGCGGCTTGGATGTTTGGATCTCTCTTGTTTGGTTCGTTGTCCATAATAATATCAACGGCTGTGAAAACTGATGAAGTGTTGAACGTGGTTTTCAACATTATTATGCCTCCACTATTGTTTTTGAGTTCAGTTTTCTACCCACTTGAAAATGTTCCTGCACTCATACGTGCATTGGCCTTAGCAAACCCTCTCACTTATGCTGCCGACATGTTCAGAGCTGGAATGTTAGGTCTGCAAACCAGTTATCTTAGTTATGAAGTCTTGCTGCTTGTCGTCGAAAGCGTAAGTATGTTTCTTTTGGCAGTCAAGAGGTTCAAAGGAATCAAGATTTGAATCTTAGCCAAAATGAGAAGACTCAAGCTTGAGAGCGAACTCTCGTCTGTGTAGTTAAAATGTGAGTAAGCGCGCTAGGCTGTTGCTAAATTCGGACAAAAATGGATTTTATTCTTTTTCTGAATGAAAACATGAAGAATGGTATACTTGGGAACACCCATATTTGATGAGTACAGCGAAGAGTCTTCTTACGAAGACAGGAATCCTTGGACTAGCATTGCAAAGTTAGTACATGTTTCTAAGGTCGAAGTAAATAGCAACTTCCACACAAATTCTCGTTGCCGGGCCATGGTTTTAGTCTTCAGCTTCTTCAGCTTCCTTCTCCGAGTCTTCTATGCCCTTCTCCGTGATGATGAAAGACGCTTTGCTCTCGGGCAGGTAGGGCGAGTCTATCACCTTAGCAACCCTAGTGCCGCTTTTCC
>PEWI01000154.1 GCA_002779555.1 Candidatus Bathyarchaeota archaeon CG07_land_8_20_14_0_80_47_9
AGATATCCAATCGAGTTTCGGCGCAAGGTCGTTGCTCACAAGCTGTCCCATGTCAGCAAAGACGTTGGCGTGGTCGACGGCGACATCGTCAAAGTCGGCACGATTGGAATTAGAGTGCTTCACACCCCTGGGCACTCTCCGGACAGCATATGTCTGCTCTGTGATAACAAACTGCTGGCGGGCGACACACTTTTCGTGGGAGAATGCGGCAGAACAGACATGCCCGGCGGAAACACCAGAGACATGTACGACAGCCTGTTTGACAAGTTGATGAAGCTTGACGATAAGGTCGAGGTCTATCCTGGCCACGACTACGGCTCAAAGCCCTCCTCAACAATCGGCGAAGAGAGAAAGACAAACTACACTCTGGAAAAGCGGACTCTTGAAGAGTTCATGGAGTTCATGAGCCAACCCTAGCTCAGACTCTTTAGTCTTTATGTTTTATGTATCTCACATACCCATCAGACAGTAAAGTCCACAGCCACTTATAAGCAATCAAAACTCTCGATGCTACCAATTCAAGCTGAGAATCTGCAGGAAGTTCAATCTATATATAGAGGAGGGGTAGGCTAACCTCAGAGACCCGTCCCTCAATCACATTTTGTCGCTTTTAGTCAAGTCTCGAAGCCTGCTGACTCCGTCTATCTCTTTTATGAATTCAGCGACGCTTTTCGGAACAAGCTTTTCCCAGCTCTCGCCCTTCAGCATCTTCTCCCTAATCAGGGTCGAAGCATAGACTTTTCTGCTGAAGAAACGCACGGGTTTGACCTTGTACCCTGCTTCAGTGAAGAGTCTTCGCGTCAACGGCTCATTTGAAAAGACAACATCAAAACGAGGCGTATAACCTTCAAGAGCAGAGACCCACAGCATGTGCAAGTGCACATCGGGAACAGGCACAATCCAGACTCGGGAACGGTCTATCCGCGCTTCTTCTAACGCCTTGCGAATCATCACCAATCTTTCGCCGGCCGTAAACGGATTATCAATATTGTGGCTGTACTGGGCACTGCCGATGACGATGACCAACTCTTCAACGTCTTCCAATATGCTCTTCACGGCGCCGAGATGCCCCAGATGAAAGGGCTGAAACCTTCCGACGTAAAGCCCACGCTTAACCATCGAAACAATCCCACAGAATCTATTATTCTGTTAAGGCGAATTAACGTTTACCCTTCTCAAGTCTTATCAAAACAAACTCGACTGGATACAGGCGCAACTTCTTACCGTTCACGTTGACTTCGCGCTCAGAAGTGTAGCCCCTCCTCTCGCGGATCAGAAAACTGTGTTTCACGTCCAAACCGCCACCATACCCCCCTAAGGTCAAATCTGAACCGACAACTCTGTGGCATGGAACGATTGGCGGAAAAGGATTTCTGGCCATAACATTACCCACTGCCCTCGGTCCGCCGCCAACGGCCTTGGCAACCCCTCCGTAGGAGGACACGTATCCGGTTGGAATCGAACGCGTCGCCTCAAGTACTCTTCTAGTGTAATTTGGCAAGTGTTTCGTGGCTAAGCGAAAGCTCTGAGAAGCATCCTTTCCGTCGTAAATGCCCTTCGACACCGCAATCACCCGTTCAGCGAGAGCCGAAGGCTCATCCAACTGCTGAAAAGGAACATCAAAAGGAAAGCTTTCTCGCAAGCTTCGCAGAGCATCCTTTTCGCTTGAAGCAAACGTTGTGGCGAAAACCTCTGTCTCGTCGGAGGCAACGCCAAACCAGACACGTTCTACGTTCTTGACATAGACGTTCAGCGTTTAACGCCACCTGCTGGAAGGTTACGACGCCAGAGCATTTAGCTTGTTGCCCGAAAAAAGCCTTAAATATAAGCCAACTCAAGGCGTTTTTGGTGGATGATACGAGTGCTTTTAATTATGAACGGTTGAAATGTGGGAACTGTGGAAAACCGTTAGGCTTCATGCGCTTAGACGTGAAAATCTATCCTCCGAAAACGTTGATACGACTTGCTGCTGGCGGACCAATAGTAAACGTGGAAAAAGAGGTTTACTGTGAAGAATGCTTTAGACAGTTGACCGAAGCCAAAAAAGAACATAGCCCACCAACGCAACAACATGAGTAAGCTTAATAGTTTGTCTGCAATATATCAACGACAAAGGTGAACTGCATGGAAAAACAAGGACAACAAGGAGGATACCTCTGGGTTCCAGGTGCAACAACTGTTGGAGTAGTCTGCAAAGACGGAGTTGTGTTGGCTTCTGAAAAACGTGTTTCATACGGCTATCTCATAGTCAGCAAAGGCGGAAAGAAAGTCTTCAAAATCACAGACTGCATAGGCGCGGCCTGTGCAGGGCTCGTTTCAGACATGCAGATTCTTGTTAGAGAGGTAGAAGCCTACGTGAACCTGTTCAGCTTGGACGTAGGCAGACCCATCTCGGTGAGGTCGGCAGCCAAACTCATGTCAAACCTGCTCTTCAACAACAGATTGGCGCCATTGATCACGCAGACAATTGTCGGAGGCGTCGACGAGGAAGGTGCGTCAATCTACGTTCTGGACGTTCTGGGTTCAGTAATACCCGACAAGTACACGGTTGTGGGTTCTGGAACAGAGATCGCCATCGGAGTAGTCGAGGATGGCTACAGGGAAAGCATGACTATGGAAGAAGCAAAGGGCTTGGTTACTAGGGCAATAAAATCAGCCGTGAGCAGAGACATCATGAGCGGCGATGGCATAGACTTTCTCCTCATAACCAAGGAAGGAATGACGGAAGAAACGATGAAGTTCTAGGCTCCGTCTGTTCTGTAAAAAGCTTATCAACAATCCCTATACTACAACCTATTGCTACTACAAGAGGAGAGCATAGTTTGTCATTTCAGTTAAGCGAAGAAGAAGGAAAATTCTTGGTTGAGATTGCCCGCAAGGCCGTCGAGGAGTATCTGAAGACCAAGAAACACATACGTGCACCCGAAAGCCTTTCCAAAAAGCTGCTGCAACCCTGCGGCGTGTTCGTTACAATTAACCGACTAGAGAATGGAGAAAAAAAGCTGAGAGGGTGCATCGGATACCCATACCCAACCGCTCCATTGGTTCAGGCAGTCATAGACTCTGCCATAAACGCCGCAACCCAAGACCCACGTTTCCGCCCCCTACCGCAGAACGAGCTTGACAAAGTGGTATTCGAGGTAAGCGTGCTCACGCCGCCACAGATAGTAGAAGTTAAGAAACCGAAAGAATATCCCACCAAAATCAAGGTAGGCGAAGATGGCTTAATCGTCGAAAGAGGCATGTACAAAGGCTTGCTTCTTCCCCAGGTGCCCGTTGAATGGGAATGGGACGAAGAGGAGTTTCTATGCCAATGTTGTGTTAAGGCTGGGCTGTCTCCCGATTACTGGCTGATTGAAGGCACGAAGGTTCACAAGTTTCAAGCCATAGTTTTTGAAGAAGAAAAGCCTCGAGGAGAAGTCAAACTTAAAGCCCTTGAAAGAAAATAGCTCCATGCAAGGACTAGCATTGAACAGTGAAAATTCTATCGAGCCAAGGGAAGAGTATCTTCGTTATGGCTGACTTGAAGATTATGCCAGATTCGTTAAACGTTCGCGGCGTCTTCGATGACTTCAACTGCGTTTTCCAGACCCTTAAGCTCGTTCGAATGCTGATTCAGCGTCTTTACGTTGTTCTTATAAAACTGTTCTCTATCCGCGATTTTTTGAATGGCTAGCCTCAATTGCTCCCTATTCCCTGCAACTATTGAGCAATTCATGTCCTGCAGTTTCCTAGCGTTTCCCATCTGTTCAGACTGTGTTGGGATACAAATGCTTGGTTTTACGTATTTTATGGTTTCAAGGCATGTTCCGTGTCCACCACTAAAAACTATTAGCTTAGAGTTTTTCATGTATTCTTGTCGCTCTTGAGGGGATAGCCACGTGTGTATCTCACAGTTCCCAACTTTTTCAGAGATTTTCTTGCCAAGCACTCCTAGACTTATTATGCTCTTTGTTTCAAGGTTTTTGAACACTGCAGTTACTATTCCTGTTAGTTTGGCTCTTGTGCCGGGCGGTCCGCTTATGGAGGCAAAAACGTACTTTTCGGACCCTTCTGTAGGTGTCATGTCGAGGAAACTGCCTACAAATTTGACCTTATCCGTGATTCCCATTCTGCCCAAGTCGCCCAAATTATACTCGCAAATTGTATACGGCGGCGGGTTGTCTGGTATGATTATTTTTGAACATTTTTTCACGTAGCGTTCTGTGAATCTTTCACCTGGAATAAGAATTGGAGAGAAATCGCAGCTCGGTCGAATAATGTTCGTTATGTAAACGGAAGGAAATTTCCATCTGTGCGCTAGTCTTAGTGCGTGCATGTCGCCGTCGGAAACGATCAAGTCTGGCTTGATTTTTCGGATGCGCTCTCTGAGGTCATAGTAGCGATGCATGGTTTCCACACCGCTCGGGCTTTTGATCTCAAGCCTACCTTTTTCATAGTGAACATAAGGAAGCGGAATCAAAATGTTCAGAAGTGATGCCGATGTATTTATTCCATGAGCGTTTTCATACCAGGCCACGGGTGTGCATACGTGGACATTCTTGAATTCCTTTTTTAGCAGTTGATAGGCTAATCCTCCTGAAAAAAAGAATAGTTCATGTCCCCGTTTCTCTAGTCTCTTTCCGAGTGGTATGATCCGTGATACATGTCCCATGCCCAACTCGGCACAACTGAATAGCAGTCTCATAATCCAGAAAAAGAATGAGTGGGATATATTTCAATTATCCCTAACTCTGGGCTGCAACAAATTATGAGTGTTGAAGAAACAACCTAGTATCTGCTTTTGCTCATGCTGCAGCCCCTTGGTCTAAGCCTTCTGAAAGACTCAGAGAAGCCTCAAAAGAGGTTTCGGAGTACGACGGCATGGACAACGCTGTGGAAACAGTGTTCGAGATTGCTGACAAATAACAAGTATTTTAAGTTGAACGATCCGAAAATAAAAGATATGTTCGTGCCTCGCAAAATTCTGGAAAAGAAACTTCTGGACATACTTGCTGAAGACATAGGACAAGGAGACATAACCACTGCGTTGACAATTCCAGCTGAAAGCACAAGTGAAGCACGGATAATGGCAAAAGAAGCGGGAGTCGCTGCTGGAATCGAAGAGACAAAAGTGCTGCTGGAAAGCTTGGGGCTGAAAGTTGAAACATTGACCTCAGACGGAGAGAAGATAAAACCGAAGCAAGCATTGCTGAGAATTCACGGCAACACGCGAACGATACTCTCAGCTGAACGTACGACCCTAAATATTCTCTGTCGTATGAGCGGCATCGCTACAACCACGAGAAAACTGGTAGAAAAACTTCAGAAAGCCAAGCTCAAGACGAGAATAGCGTGCACGCGAAAGACGGCTCCTGGACTGTTGTATTTGGACAAGAAGGCTGTTCTAGTAGGCGGCGGTGACACGCATAGGTTGCATTTGGATGACTTGGTGTTGATTAAGGACAATCATATCGCCGTTGCTGGAAGCATCGAGGTCGCAGTGAAAAGAGCTAAGGAAATGGGCTCTTTCAGCAAGAAAATAGAGGTTGAGGTGTCAAGCGCTGGGGGTGCGTTGGCTGCTGCGAAAGCTGGGGCAGACATAATCATGCTCGATAACTTCTCTCCGAAACAAGTGGAAAAAGCCGTGAATCAATTGAAGAAAGCAGGTTTTCTTGGAAAGGTCTTGATAGAAGCCAGTGGCGGAATCACAGCCGAGAACATTCTGGAATTTGCTTCAAAGCAGGTTGACATCGTAAGCCTTGGCGAATTGACACACAGCGCCAAAACGTTAGATTTGAGTCTGGAAATCACCAGGATCAAGGAGAATGGGGGCTGACGTTGACTTTAGCCGACCAAAGAGATTATGGCCGCTTCTATAATCGCACCTGCTAGGAGCAGACCGGCGCAGACACCGATCAGAATCCCTGTGCTTCGAAGCTCACCCTTAGCTCTGCGCTGCACTATGCGCCAAGTTAACCACACGCTTTCAG
>PEWI01000020.1:0-4943 GCA_002779555.1 Candidatus Bathyarchaeota archaeon CG07_land_8_20_14_0_80_47_9
GGGGATGATCTGTCAACTTACCTTGAAGGGTCCACTTTGCCAGGTCAAACAATTAACGTAACAATATCGAGAGGCAACCAAACGATGACCGTTGCAGTTGAGCTGGGAACGCGACCCGCACCAAGCGCATAGGATTTTGCATTGCGCCAACGATTCCAAGCGTTGAGCAGAATTAGTCATGGTTTGATGTCAGATAGTCAATTGATGTTCTGAGCGCGTTTCTAGCGCTCGTTTCTTGGTTATCTGCTCGTGGGACATGTCTGTTTTCCTCCATGTATTGATTGGTATTTCTGTTGTTTCCTTACAGGTTTCGAAAACCATGCATGTAAGGGTCTTCTCTATGCCCTTGACAAGCCTCAGCCTGTCGATGATGAATTTCCCTATTGTGTCCACGTTCTCGGCTTTGAGCTTTATTAGCAGGTCCCAGTCTCCGGCGATGATATGAACTTCCTGAACCTCTGGAAAGCCTGCTATTTCTTTTGCTATTTCTCTCTGAGAAATCAAGACCTGATCGTCTTTCATTCTGTAGGTCACTGAGGCTAGGATGAAGGCGGTTGTTGGGGTGTGAAGTTTCTGTGGATCAAGAATTGCCCTGTACTCTTTTATGATGCCCAGCTTTTCCATCCGCTTTATTTTTGCAAAAACGGTTGTTATCGGAGAATGAACCATTCTGGCGATTTCTCTGGCGCCCAGTTTGGAGTTTTTCTGTACCACTGCCAAGATGGCTAGGTCTTTGTCGTCAAGTTTCGATTCCATGCTGTAAATATTACATCTTTACGGTATAAAAGGCTTAACTTTTTGAAAAATTTATCAAAATTTTTATAGAAAATTTATAATCAGCAATCTCAATTTGACTTTGCAGGAAACTTCGGAGGAGACGGCGTGAGCAAGGTCAAGGCGATCCAAAGAAGCGTGGCGATGGCTGAAAGTGGGTTGGTTGAAATGCCAAAGCCGCTTGAGCAGTTACGGGAAGACGAGGTGGAGAGAAAACAGTGCATATGCAGGGTGATGACTCACGCGTTGAGGCATCTTACCGGCGAGTTTGTAGGCAGCGGGTTTGAATGGCTGTTGCCTGTCATATTTTCGAAAACGACTGACCCTTTATGGCCAGATCCTGGCGCGTCAATTGAGAAGCGGATTGAAGTCGAGATTTATGGAGAGACTGCCAGGGCCACACAGAGCATGATAGTTCATAAGATGGTTGCTTGCTCCTTAGTTCAACCTAGGCTGTTTATTTTGTCGCCGAACGTGAGAATCGAAAAGAAGGAAAGAGCAAGTAGCGGAGCACATGCCTATGAATTTACCCAACTGGATTTTGAAGTCAGAAACGCCACTTCACGAGAAATTAGAAGTCTTGTTGAGAAGGTGCTCTCGGGCCTAGTAAGCAATGTAAAGAGCTGTTTGAGTGAAGAGTTAATCTACCTCGGTAGAAACGACGATTTGGCAGTTCCTCCGATCCCGTTCAGGCTCTATGATAGGAGAGAACTTGAACATGAATATGGAAGAGACTGGGAAACCCAGTTCGCGCGTGGAATCTGCAACCCTACATGGGTGACAAACATACCCCGAGAGTTCTACGACTTTGAAGACCTCGAAGAAGGCACATGGGACAACTATGATCTGCTACTGCCCAAATATGGAGAGGTTCTTTCCGGCGCTAGAAGAGAGTGGGAATACAGCAAACTGGTCAGGAAAATGCGGAGAGACAATGTCAGGCAAGAGAACTACGAAATACTGTTGAAACTAGCTAGGGAGAGGAGGCTTAAGCCCTCAGCTGGCGGTGGAATCGGGATAGAAAGACTTGTCAGCTGGGTAGTAGGAGCTAAACACATCGGAGAGACACAACTGTTCCCGAAAATTCCAGGGTTAGTGTACGATCTGTGAGAAAAAGCATTTAAGACAGATTTTGGTGCTCCGGCCGGGATTTGGACCCGGGTCTCCGACTCGAAAGGCCGGAATACTTAACCGGGCTATACTACCGGAGCCCCCTTAACCCGGCATCATGCAGATTATGCCTTCATTCGAATAAACCTTATCCCTTGAAAGCTGTCTTCAAACACTCTTCCTGCGGCACAAGTATAGTCTGCGCTTTGTTCAGTGTAGGCGCATAGTAGGCTGTCTTTGCAGAGTTTGTCATAATCGTCCTTATTCCAAGCATCTCTGTCCATGAAACGATCGTACACATGTCCGCAAGCACGTGGGCTCCGGTTCTCTCAATAATCTTGACGTAGTCTGCAGCTTTCTCCATATTGTGCCGCGAAGTGCAAACCCAGCACTCTGTTCTCTGCTTCACTTTCTTCCCTTCAACCTCCCCCGCGATGTGTCTGATTTCGTCTAGTGAACAGTGAGGGCAACCTATGAAGACCAAGTCCGGTTCATGACGCGCTGCCGTTGACAGGCCTTCAATCGTACGTTTTATGTCCTCGGCTTCCACGCTCACCTTTTCGATTCCCCTTTTTTCCGAGCTGGCATCTCGGCGGAACATGTTAGTCATACCTGTCGTGGCGAGCGCCGCACCTAATTGTTTCAAGCTGTCTTCGGACGCATTTTTCAAGCCATTAATCAACGGGATTTTGTTCCCCAGAATCTTGCCAAGATGGATTCCTAATGCACCAAACTCTGTCTCATTCTGCAACGGCTTCTCGACGTTGACCAAGATGGTTGGCTCTCGATTTCCCGCCATGTGCATCCCATAGTCAGGCGTTTTCCCGATTATCGCAGCTGCAAGTGCACTTGGTCCGCCCTCCCTGTTTGTCCACGCGCCGAGCACAGAGTTAGCATAGACTACGGCTGAAGATTCTGCCCACGCAAGATGCGAGCCAGCTTCAGGCCTCTGCAAGTAGTAAGGTGTGCACGTTAGAGAGCGTGTGAAGCCCATTCTTTCGAACTGTTCAAGAATGGTGAACTGTTTCTCGCGGATGTTTTTTGGCAGTTTCTTGCCCAGGTATTCAGGAGAGAAGCTTTGCGGGTTTAGGGTGGCTTTGACTTTTGCCTTTCCATTAGCATCAGCCAAGCTTTTCAGAAATCCTATCGGCGCGTCTCCCAAGGTCTTGTATGAGACTCCAGAAATATGCGCTGAGCTTATCCGGATTAGCCTTGTAGCGTTGAACAGTTCGCCTAGGCGGACGAGAATTTTCATGCATACTTGGTTTGCCCAGCCGAACTCGCCATCGTAGATTTGCTCTTCCTCTCGCGTCAAATGCAACTTCTTTCAACTCTTCTCGAAACCCTGACGTAACCGCTGGAGCCATCGACCTCGACAACGTCGCCAGTGTTGATCCGTTCAATGTCAACTTGGGTGATCATTGGGATGTTGGCTATTATTGCTCCAACTACTACGACAGGGTCAGCTGTCTGGTTGAGTATTGCCTTCGGTGCCGAGTTCCTCTTCGCAAGAGAATAGAGTACGTAGCTGCCGACTGTTGAGCCGTGTCCGTGGGGAAAGCACAGAATCTTGTCCTTTATGCATTCTCCGTACAAGTCGTGGTTTTTCTCGATGATCTTGCCGTCGGCAGGGTCTACTCCCCCTAGAAAGCTTATGGGCTTTGAAGACACCAGCGCTTCAGCTTTGCAGTGTCCTTCAACGATGCCTCGTCCTTTTAACGTTAATCCTGTCATGTTGCTAGCACTCTAATAGGATATTTTCGTTGCCGAGGGAATCTTGCCCAAGATCTTTGAAGCTGCACTGCTTACTTTTTCCCTATTTTCTTCGTCGGTGTAGATGCGCAGAATGTTTATGAAGCCTTTGAGAGTTTCAAAAATCTTCGAAATGTCACTCAGACGCTGAGGAATCTTCTTGTCTCCCTGCGTCTTGAAGAACACTGGGATTTCCATGCTTTCCATGAGAACCGAGTGGTGGTATGGAACAGAAGGCACGGTTGGCACGTCAATTATCACGGCTTCAGTTTCCACATGTGCCTCCTTTGCTATGTCGGTCTGGAGCTGATTCCTGTATGTTTCTCGGCTGAATATGTTAGAGACCATGGCGTCCTTTTCGTAGAAGGTCCTTTCATAGGCGCATTTGAGCAGTCTTCTTCTTTCCAAATCCGCTATTATGCCGCTGGATTTCTTGCAGTTTTTCAGCATTGTCCAGACTGTGTAGTCATCCATGGCCAGATACTCTTCTGGAGTTTTGAACTGCGTCAGGCCGAGTTCTTCGTTTGCTTTTTCCATGGCTATGGCCAGCATTATCTGAGCTGCTCTGCCCACGCGGTGGAAGTATATGCTTTTGAAGGATTCTATTCTGGCTATTATCAAGGATTCCAAAGCTGAAAGCGCTCCCAAATCGACCGCCAGATTGCCGTTGAGTATATCCAGAGCGTGGATTAGGCGGAAGACATCGATGTAGCCGTACTCGGCGCCTGTGTGATACGTGTCCCGGACGATGAAGTCAAGCTTGTCCACATCGACGGCGCTGCTTATTATCTGATCCAAAAAAGTCTTCTTTGGCTTGTGAAGCGTGCCCACCGCCAATCTCCCAACATCTTCAGGCTTGTATCCAGCTTTGCAGAGTATATCCTTCAGCTCGCCTTTCTGGATTATCCAAGACGTAATGTCTTCATGTGTCTTGTCCAGTTCCTTGATAAGTAAATGCTCAAAAACATGTGAGAACGGTCCATGTCCAACGTCATGAAGCAAGGCTGCAATCTTGACCATTTGCGCTTCCTCATGGCTTAGGTGTTCAGAAATGTTCGGGTTTTCAGTTACTCTGCCAGCCAAGTACATGACGCCGACTGAGTGTTCAAAACGTGTGTGGTTTGCGCCTGGATAAACGTATTCTGCCCCTGCCAGTTGGCGCAGTCTGCGCAACCTCTGAACAGGGAAGGAGTCTATGATTTCCTTCTCCTCTTCAGTTATGTACACGTATCCGTGCACGGGGTCTTTTATCTCGCCCCAATGACTTCTCGCCATGAAACCTTTTCCCCGATTTTTGTTAAAGAATT
>PEWI01000020.1:5119-5991 GCA_002779555.1 Candidatus Bathyarchaeota archaeon CG07_land_8_20_14_0_80_47_9
CTGAGCCAAGTCGAGGAAAGATTGGGAAGTTCATCAAGAGACATTGTCTGCACGGTGAAAAACGTGTTTCAAGCATCATTGAAGCCTTGTTGTTTGCGGCTGACCGCTTCGAGCATGTGGAAGACGTGATCGTTCCTGCCATTAGAAAGGGGAAAATTGTGGTTTCCGATCGCTATGTTTACTCCTCTCTGGCTTATCAGGGCGCAGCTGGGCTTGACTTAGAGTGGATTGAGAAGGTGAACGAGCACGCGATACATCCAGACTTGGCATTTTTCATCGATGTCAAACCCGAAGTCGTCGTCAAAAGGCTGAAACCCAAGAAGTCGGTGATGGAGAATCTGCAGACGCAACAGAAGGTTCGAGAAGTCTATATGAAGTTTGTTGAAAACGGAGAGCTTGTCAAGATTGACGGAAACGGGTCCGTGCAAGAAGTGGCGGAGAGCATTTTGAAAGCTGTCCTAAAGGGCTTTGGCAAAGCCGTCTAAGAGGCCTCAAGGGGTTTCAGTATTCTTTTTGAGACTGTCTCGTTGATTCTTTCTACCACAAAGTCGGAAATCTCTTCTGGCAGCATGCGCATGGGTCCTTTTTCGTGAAAAACCCGAATCTCCATATGTCTGTCGAATATGAAGCGAAGCATGTAGTAGTCAAACCTCAAGGGTCTTCTCTTCTGTTCCTGCGTCTTGTAGTATCGTATGACCAGAAGGAAATCCACGATTGGGAGAGGTTTCCGGCTGATGTTATTCATCACTCTGCTTACTTCTTCGTCATCCAAATAGTTGAAATCGTTGCCCTCAGCTATTCCAAACTCAAAAATGACCGTGCATTGCGACGTTGCGGAATCTGCAGTGCCATCCAAACTGGCGGTCTCATTC
>PEWI01000177.1 GCA_002779555.1 Candidatus Bathyarchaeota archaeon CG07_land_8_20_14_0_80_47_9
CAAACATCTCGCCGTGGCTGCTTCCAGAATTGAAGTATTCAGCAACAAGAGAAAACGCAAGCACAATCGCAAGAAATAAAGCAACAAGACAAATTGAAAACTTCATTTTTACCGTAATCCTTCAGGCCACTTCGAAGCATGCGCCATATTCTGATCAAGCCTAACAGCACCATGGTTTAAAAGGTTTAGCAAAGATGATGTGGTTTAGACATCCCGCGCTCAAATCGAGATTGCTAAGGTTTAATGTGCTCAAAGTTTTGGCGTGAAGATTTTTGGGGCGAGAGTTGCGAAGTCGTTTCCGCCTAGATGAAAAATCATCTTCGCTTTATTTAGGTCGTATTCTTCCTTGAATGCTTCCTTGTCGGCGTACGCTTCGATGATTTCGCCTACGAATATCGTGTGGTCGCCCGTGGCGATTTGGCTGTACAGTTTGCATTCGAGGTGTGCTATGCACTCCTTTATTGCTGGAGCTTTCACTTTCCTCCCCCGTAGGCGTGTGAGGCCCGTTTCTTTGAATTTGTCATGATCCCGGCCGCTTGCCCTTCCGCAGAACAGAGTCTCCTTCAGAATACCCATCGTTGGAATGTTTACTACGAATTCCTTTGTTTCCTCAATAAGCGCATGGGAGTGCCTTCGAGGGGCGATGCTTATGGCAACAAGGGGCGGATTGATTGAGGTAGGCATGGCCCACGCTAGCGTTATAATGTTTGGCTTTCCTTTCTTTCCGACACAAGAAACAAGCACGGTGTGCATCGGGTGGAGAAGCCTGCAGGCTGAGTTAATTGCAACTTTGACTTTTCGTTTTTTGGTCATGCCTGAGTTGCGCCTCACCGTTTTATGTGGTATTTTTCAATTGTGTCTCTTGCTTTTTCCCGTTTCTTCTGGTGTTCGGCGAGGAACTTGTTAATTCTTTCGGTCAATTGCTTCTTGCAGTCGCCACACAGGATTTCTCCAGCCTTGCATTGTTTTTCTCTTTCAGTGAGTTTCTTGTCGTCTTCTTCGAAAAGGTAAAGGAAGTATTGGTAGACTGAACAGATTTCTGGGTTTGCGCCTTCTTTTCTCTGTTCCGCCACCGTTCCTTTTCCACCCGTGAAGGCATGCCATATTTTCCGTTTTACGACTTCAGGCGTGTCTGTGGTGAATATGGCGGTTTCAGGTTCTGATGCGCTCATTTTTCCGCCCACGCCGAGCCCGGGCAGAAAGCGGTTGTGTATTTGCGCTGGCTTGTAGTAGCCGAGCTTCTGGGCGATGTCTCGGGTGATTCGCCAGTACGGGTCTTGGTCTATAGCGGCCGGTATAAGCGCGGGAACGTTTTCGCCCGTGAGTTTCTTGTGTATGAAGCATGGCACGGCTTGGATGGCTGGCCAGAATACCCAGCCTAGGTTTGTGCTGTCTTGGAATCCGAAAGTAGCTTTTGCCGTCGAATAGGTTATGCGCTTGGCGACTTCCAACGCGATGTCATAGAGCACGTCGATGTCCTGAACATCATAGATTATGAAGGTGTTTTTAGGTTCGAAACCCAAGGCTATCAAGTCCAGTGCGTTTTCGTAGCCGAGCGCGGTTGTTTCTTTGAGGTTTGCCTCGTCGTCTACAACGAATTTCTCGTCATCAGTCATCTGGAAATAAAGTCTTGTGTCGAACTTATCTTGCAGGTGTTTAGTGAAAATCCAAGGGACCAGGTGCCCGATGTGAACCGGGCCTGAAGGACCTCGGCCAGTGTACAGAACGAATTTTGTTCCTTTCTCGTAGAGGTCAAGGACAACGTCTAGATCCCGGTGCGAGAAGAAAAGCTGTCTTCGCAGTTGAAGGTGAGGCTCGCCAGTGTATTTTGATAGTTTTCGAAGCAGTTCCTCTGTGATTGGCTGTGTTCCGAACTCGCGAATCAGGCGTTCGTAGTCGACCTTGCCGCGGACTTCCCAAGGAGTGACAACCATTTCATTTTTTTCTTCGTCTGTCAAACCTATGCCGCCCATAGGAGTATGCTTCTTATAAAATCCTTGAAAGGCATATTAGCCTTATGTCAACGTAACCTTCAAATACTCTTCTCGTAATGATGGGGAATCATGCTGCTGAGGTACGAGTCTCAAGAATTTTCTGAGGAATTGAAGAAACGAATGAACTCAAACAAGGAATATCGAGAGAAGGCCAAGGGAATGGCTTGGAAAACCTTGTTCATTGTTGAAGACATGTGCTTCGCCGTGTACTCGGATTACTTGGACGGGGAACTGGTTGAGCGGAAGCATGTTCCGTCGAGGCAGATTGATGAATACAAGAAGAAGGCTGATTTTGTTGTCGGAATACCGACCTACGAATTGTCGGTGGAGATTGCCGCGGGCAGAAAATCGTTGGAGACACTGTTCATGAACAGGACGCTGAAGCTGGAAGGCTCCGTTTTCAAGGCGCTGCAGTATCGAGGCGCGATAGAGCTGGCTGGAAAAATCACGGCTCAGCTAACGAATGAGTCAAGTATACCTTCGAAAGAAGATTTCGTGAAGGTGTTTAGCGAACAGGGATTGCTGTAGGCGATAAGTGATACGTAAAACGCCGGCGTCTTGGTGGTGCTCTGACAGAATAAGCTATAAATATGATTTGGCTGTTTTTGTTTGGTGAAGGTTAAGTGATGCCCTGCCAATTTCCGTAGTAAGACAGGTTTCTTCTAGCGAAAACCGATTGGAAAACATGCATACTTTTATTATAACATTTACAACTACATTACCGAATCTAGCTTGCTTTGCTTGTGAAGGGAAATGCTATGGTTGACCTGAGAGAGCATGAGCGCAAGGCACTTTCCGCACTGAAGAAACTGGGCGGGAAAGCATCATTAGAGCAGATAGTGAATGAGAGCGGATTGTCTGATTCGGCGGTGATGCGCGCCGCCGTCACGTTGAGGGAAAGAAAGCTGCTCAGAATAGTTGAAGACAAACAGACGCTTGCAACGCTCAATGTAGAAGGGCGGAGTTACGCAAGGAAGGAACTGCCTGAGAGGCGCATGATAGATGCTTTGAGGAAGCTGAGCGGAGAAGCACTGCTCGGAAGAGTTGTTGAGAAGGCAGGTTTGCAGGGTCAGTTTGTTCCGATTGCGTTGGGCTGGATTCAGAGAAAAAAGTGGGCAACTTTAGATTCTAAGACGAAAACGTTGCGGATTTCTGAGAAAATAGCAGAGGGAAGTGACGAAAGGCTTCTGAAGCTTCTGGCCGACAAAGGACACGCAGTAGTTGAGGATTTGGGTTCAGAGCTTCAGGAAGCAGTTCAGATTCTGAAAGGTAGGAAGCTGCTCAATGTTGAAGAGAAGACAAGAAGAATCATCGAAATAACGGATGCTGGGTTGACGGCGACGAAGAAGGGAGCAAGAGTCACGGCTGAGGTCACCCAGTTGACGCCTGAGCTCATCATCAGTGGAAAGTGGCGAAAGGTGAAACTTCAGAAGTACAACGTCGCCGCGCAGGTGGCTAACACTTGGCCTGGCAAGAAGCATCCTTACCTTCAGTTTCTCGACGAGGTAAGGGAAAAGCTTGTTGCTTTAGGGTTTAAGGAGATGACAGGAACAGCCGTTGAAACGGCCTTCTTCAACTTCGACGCGCTCTACACGCCTCAAGGCCATCCTGCCAGAGAGCCTTCTGGAGTTTATTATGTGAAATCGCCGAAGTATGGCAGTGTGAACGCATACAAGCAAATCCTAGAGAATGTGAAAAAGACTCATGAAAACGGTTGGAAAACGGGCTCAAGCGGATGGAGATACAAGTACTCAACAAAGGAAGCCAGTCGACTGATTCTGCGGTCTCACACCACGTGCCTCAGTGCTAGAACACTGCTGAGCAGAGATTTGGAGATCCCAGGCATGTACTTCTCGATTGGCCCTTGCTACAGGCCTGAAGTGTTGGATAAGACGCATTTGACAGAGTTCAATCAGGTCGAGGGCATCGTGGTTGACAAGGACCTAACCCTCAGAGACCTGCTTGGAGTTCTAGAGAAGTTTGCAATCGACATTGCCGGGGCTGACAGGGCCAAGTTCGTGCCGGACTACTTCCCGTTCACTGAGCCGAGCGTGGAGCTTCGCGCTTACAAGACAGGTTTCGGATGGATTGAGTTTGGCGGTTCTGGGATTTTCAGGCCGGAAGTGACTTTGCCCTTAGGCATTGACGTGCCTGTGCTGGCTTGGGGGCTAGGAATAGATCGGCTGTTCATGTTGAAGGCGGGCATTGACGACATTCGGCAGCTTTTCACCTTGGATTTGGATTGGCTTAGGAGGCAAGAGGTGACTTAGGAATGCCTACAATTGACATTGACTACGCAGAGTTTGAGAAGCTGCTGGGATTTGAATTACACAGAGATATGGGGAAGGTCAATGAGGTTTTAGAGTTTGTGAAGGGCGAGGTCAAGCTCTGGGACGAGAAGGCCGGTGTCATGAGTGTTGAGATCAAGGATACCAGTCGTCCTGACGTCTGGAACATCGAAGGCTTGGCGAGAACCTTGCGTGGTTTCATGGGCTTGGAAACGGGCTTAAGAGAGTACAAGGTTGGCAAGCCGATAGTTGAGATACACGTTGACCCTAGACTCGAAAACATTCGTCCGTACATTGGTTGCTCGGTAATCAAGGATGTTAGGCTGTCGGACCCGATTATTCGCGGATTCATGCACATGCAGGACAAGCTTGACCAGTCTTACGGCAGGAACAGACAGCGAACATCGATAGGCCTGTACGATTTTGACTTGATAAAATCGCCGCTTACGTATGGGGTTGCGAAGCCGACTGAAATGAGTTTCGTTCCGCTGGGTTTCGAGGAGAAGATGAATCTAAAGCAGATTCTGCAGAAACATCCGAAGGGCATAGAATACGGGCACGTCGTGAACAAGCATCCAGTTTATCCGATTCTGTTAGACGCTGAGAGGAAAGTGCTTTCGTTTCCGCCTGTGATCAACTCGAACGATCTGGGCAAGATAACAGATCAGGCGAGGAACGTGCTTGTCGAGGTCACGGGGACCATGAACGAGACCGTACTCAACACAGTGAAGATTGTTACGTTGTCGCTGATCGACCGCGGCGGGAAGGCTTTCGCTGCTAAGGTGCATTATCCGAAGGAAAAGGCTCCTGTTGTGACGCCGAACTTTGAAGTTGGAAGCATGGACTTGGATGTTGAATATGTGAACAAGGTTTCAGGTTTGCGGTTTACAGCCAACCAGATTGCCGAGTTGCTACCGAAAGCAGGTTACCGCGCTGAGAAGGTGGACGGTGACCGTGTGAGAGTGTATGTTCCATGTTACAGGGTTGACGTCATGCATCCTGTTGACTTGGTTGAGGACGTTACGATAGCATATGGATACAACAACATCAAACCTTTGTGGCGTAGACTGCCGACGACGGGCGGAATGAGGCCGGAACAGGCACTGCTGGACGTGGCGAGAGAGTTGATGGTCGGGCTAGGTTTCCAAGAAGTCTTGACCTACACGCTGACGAACCCTGAAAACCTGTTCGCCAAGATGAATGTCAAGAGGGGGAAGGTTGTTGAACTTGCGAATCCGAAGGTTCAGACGTTGACCTGCTTGAGGAACTGGCTTCTGCCGAGCCTTATGGAAGTCCTGAGCAATAACCTGTCAGTTGAGTATCCGCAGAGAATCTTCGAGCTCGGCAAGGTTACACTGCTGGATGACAAGAAAGAAACCATGACTAGGGATGAAGATTGGCTGGCGGCAGTTGTCTCACATGCGAACGCAAGCTTCAGCGAAATCAAGTCAGATTTGGATGCGTTCTTCATGAACCTTGGCTTGAAATGGCAAATCAAAGAAGCAAAACATCCAAGCTTCATTGAAGGAAGAACGGGGACAGCCATCGTTGAAGGAACAAACGTAGGAATACTGGGCGAAATAAACCCTCAAGTCTTGACAAGATGGAAACTGGAAAACCCAGCAGCAGCATTCGAACTAAACATGCAAAAGATAGCCAAGACCAAACACAAACCAATAGCTTAACATTATTATGGGAAAAATAAGGCTGATTCCGCAGTACA
>PEWI01000155.1:0-377 GCA_002779555.1 Candidatus Bathyarchaeota archaeon CG07_land_8_20_14_0_80_47_9
CTCTTTTTCCATGATTCAATTTTAGATTAAGCCAATATGGTGTTAAAACGTTAGTTGTTTTGCTGAAGCTGTAGCATCTACTATCAAAACGTATGGAAACTCTCTTCAGAATCAGAACACTGTCTTCCTTTCTGTTCTCCTTAAAACTCTTCAGAATTTCACCTGCTTTGTCTCTAGCGTTCTGAATCAAAGCTGTTGGAAGCTTAAACCTAGCCTTGGCCTCTTCATAGAAAACCTTGTTATGTCGCCTAGACAAGTCTTCAAGCTTGACGTAGAACTTAACGGTTCGCATGAACTCTGAGAGACACCTGTTTAAAGCCAGAACCTTCTGTTCGTTAGGCTTGAAAATCTTTCCCACAACGCATAATGGAACATCC
>PEWI01000155.1:449-6012 GCA_002779555.1 Candidatus Bathyarchaeota archaeon CG07_land_8_20_14_0_80_47_9
CTACAAGATAGGGTGGGCTTCTCGCCAAATTCTATCTAAAATGTCTGCCTTTGAATCGCATTTTACGATCAGTTTCTCTTCCGTCGCCCTCGCGCTTTTGTTATTTTGGCTAAAGGTCGCTTAACCATTTTACTTTAATGCCTTTTATAGTTTTGAAGTGTTCATCGTCTGTTACTAGTACGCCTTTGGCGTGAATAAGGGCTGCGGAAGCTATTATGGCGTCGGCTAAAGGGATTTTTGGCGTATTCAGGGTTATTCGCCCGGCAAGTTCGGCTATATCCTCTGTTACCGGGATTATGTTTATGTTTGAGCTTTTCGCTGAGGCGATTCTTATTTTTACGGTGTCTACTCCGAGGATTTTTCCCATGGTATTGTAAAGTTCCGTGACGGTGATCGCCGATGAAGCTACTTTAATTTGTCCTTTAGATATTTTTTGGATTATGAGTTTACTCCAAGCAGCCATTTCTCTGTTTTCAGGATTGTAGTACGAAAAGTAAAACATGGTGTCTAAGATAGCCTTTAACGCCATTCCTCTCGTACTCGGTCTAGTGATTTTTTCAGTTCTTTCGTGTCGTATTTTCCAGCGTCGATTCCAGCTTGCTCCTCTAGATCCATGATAGGTCTGAGAAAGATACCTTTTTCAGCGTCTTCAATCAACACTTTTGTTCCCTCGTTGATCCCGTACTTCCTTCTATACTTCACAGGGATTGTAATCTGTCCTTTCCTTGTGACTGAAACCTCTTCCAATCCTATCACTATACTACTTTTTGTAAAATGTAGTACTTAAAGCTTATTGTACTACCAAACGCTCGTATAGCTACTTTTCATCTCGCGTGCTGATCAACTCTACGGAAGGCGTAAGGGCTTCTGACAATTTCCATAAGAGGAATTCTTAAGCCCTTTTGCTATTAGCAACCTCATCAAAGTAAGGCTTTACTGCATGCATGAAGGGTTTGTTTAATCTCAAACGATGTATATCTTCCAACATGTCTACAACTTCGTCAAAGTCACCTGAGACAGACTTCTGCCACAAGCCCTAAGAACCACCTGAAACTCGAGTGCAGCAGTGTCAAGCACCATAAGGCCACTGAGCTCTTTAAGCGAGAGCGGGCTAAACCAATTCTATGAATTCTTCTACTGTTAAACCAGCTTGTCTTATAATTGCTCTTAAAGTACCTTTAGCTATCTCTCTGTGCATCGGTACTGTAATTCTCCTATGTGGATATTCTTTTTGTCTCAATATCAAATGACTACCAGTTTGATGATCAACTTCATATCCAATTTTTGCTAAAGCCTTTGCTACTTCTACACCAGAAACTACAGGTAATTTAGGCATGTACTTCTACCAATTCTTCTTCTATAGAAGGAGGTATCGGTTCATCATGTTTTTTCAAGCTTTCTAAGTACCCTTGAATAGCATCCTTAATGTTAGCCAAAGCTTCCTCCCTATTTTTACCTTGAGAAATACACCCAGGTAGAGCTGGGCATTTAACTACATAAACTCCATCTTCATCTTGCTCAATAATTATTCTAAATTTCATACAGGCAAATTGGCAACAAGGATATTTAAACATTTATCCTATACCAGAAACAAGCTATCATCCACGCCCTATAAGTTCCTTGAACCCAGCTTATGATGCGTCTTTTTAATAGCTTTTAGGAAAACTTATATTCTTGTATACGTTTTGTATACATAGTGTCTGCAATGGTGCAAACAACAGTTGTAACCACCCGCATCAAAAAGGAAATCAAAGAAGCTCTGGAAAAAGCCGGTGTCAATATCCCAAGCGTCATCAGAGAACACTTGGAAGAACTTGTGTGGAAACTTCAACTTAAAGAACAAACTGAAGAACTAGGGAAACTTCTTGAAAAGGTCAAACCATCCGAAACGGGATTCGCAACAAAGTCTGTGAGGGAAGACCGTGAAAGTCATTGACTCCTCAGCTCTAATCAAATATGTGGGAAAAGAAGAAAACTGGGAAAAAGTCGAAGAACATCTAAAAGAAGGATGCATTACACTAGACTTAGCCACAAAAGAAACTGCCAACGCATTAGTAAAGAAAGCGCTTAAAAACGAGGTCACCCCGGAAACAGCAAAAGAAATAATCAATTACCTACCCAAAATAGTTAGAATCACCCCGCAAAAGGAACACTTCTCAAAGGCCTTCGAAATAGCCATAAAACATAAATTGACAATTTATGACGCGTTATTTATAGCCTTATCAGTGAACACAAACATGCCCCTATTAACATCAGACGAAAAACAAGCAAAAGCCTCAAAGGAACACGGTGTAGCAGTAACCCTCATGTAAAACCAAGCTTTCGTTCACACCCTGTAACCTAATCAAAGAACCCGGCACGATCCACTTCTTCCTACATAACTATAGGCCTTGGAGACTGGTTCCGTTTCTCGTTTGCATGCATGCATACTTAGGTGAGCATGCCTCTTTCCTGTTTTCTGCACTTCTATCAAACCATTTTGTAAGAAGATTTTTACGTAAGAATATTTGACGCCTGCTCTGCCAGATATTCTACTCGGCGCGACATTAGGCGCTTTAATAATTGCATGCATGCATCAGCGGTGAAAAAAGGTAGGCATAGGGGTAGGTGGTCAGTTACGGTTAATTTGAAGTCAACTGACAGGGTAGCCCTATACCTAGTAAAAATGTGCCGTATTGCCCATGTAGATAGTCAGGCGATACATGCTAAGCTACTTCGGCAGCTTGACGCTTTATTCAACTTGGCTTATTCGATTGCTAAAGGCGAGGTTAAGCAACTCCGAGATGATGAAGGCAAAGAGTACAGTGTTACTCCTCAGCAACGAGAGAAGTGGGCACGGTTGGCAGCGTACACTGCTCAGGTTATGCAGAATCTGAGTAAAGGCTTCGATGAAAAGGAATTTCAGATGGACCTGAAAAAGCTGGAGCGGATGGTTGATGAGCTCAGACGCAAGAAAGCTGCAGAAAACGATAGAGCAGTTGTATAAGGAAGACAAAGAAAAAAAGAGTAAAAGTTCAGTACCAATCCCAACACACTCTGTGGAATTTGCTAGGGCCCTTTTCAAGTTTGAAGCTAAGCCATATCAGGCAGAGCTTTTGGAAGATAAGAGTAAGCGGATCGTGGTCCGCTGGTCAAGGCAAGCAGGAAAGACAACGTGCATAGCACTTAGGGCAATATGGTTTGCAGTTACGCATCCTAAGACTTTGACGCTGATCGTGGCGCCGTCGCTTCGGCAGAGCATGATAATGTCGGATCGGATAGGCGACTTTTTAGCGGGATTGCCGAGGCCGACGAGACTTCAGCTGGTCGAAAAACTTCAGAGGACAACAGTCCGCTTTAAGAAGGGTAGTCGCATCGTCGCCCTACCCAACAGCCTTTAGCTATTGCGTGGCTACACCGCGAATCAATTGATTGCCGATGAAACTGGATTCTTCAAAGACGATGACCTTGTCTTCTACAACGTGCTTTACCCTACAACGTGCTTTACCCGATGCTTAGCTCGCGCACTTTGGGCTTATGCACGATTTCCCACGCGCCCGGGCAGAGGTGAACCAGCAAAGATGGTTCTTACTTGGCTGAGCTGCTGCTCGCTAAAGGGTACGAAGTGCACGGGATCATCAGAAGAGCCAGTACATTCAACACGGCTAGAATAGATCACATCTACGTGGACCCTCATGACCCAGACACGCGGTTTTTTCTTCATTATGGAGATTTGTCATGCATGCATGCCTAAGCGGCTTCCGTTTCCATAGTATTCTTTAACCTCTTCTGGGACTATGTCACCGAGGATTATCGCTATGTCGCGTAAGCCTGCGTTCCGCAAATCTTCCAACACGTACTGAGATGTGGGCTTGTTTGCAATAGGATCAACTGTTTAGGTCCTGTATGAGTTAAAGGTCGCACCCTCGTGCCGTGACCACCGTGGAGAATTACGCGTTTCATGGAATTCACGCGCAGACGAGGTTATGTATGTGTCATTTTTAGTTAGTGTTGATTGCCACTTCTGTTTATTAACAACTTTTTCTTTCAATAAAATATTTCCTGTATGCCTTTCTAAGTTCAGAGTGTGTTTTCTGGAGTTCGTCTCTTAACCCATTCTACAGAGTCGAAGTTGTCATCGTAGGAAACTATTGTGTCGGCAGACAGCTCCTTGAGGGCTTGGACAGCCAGCGCGTCATCGAAGTTTAGGCTATAATCTTTCATGAAGGACGTTGCCCTTATTCGGCTTGCTAATCCTAGTGGGTACACCATTAATCCCTTATAACGGAGGAGCGATCTGAGGAACAAAGCTACATCCCTCCACCCTTTCCCGTAGTTCTCCATAACGACGACTACTGAATCCACGTGGAAATCGGTAATCGCTCCCTTAACGCTTCCGTCTCTCAACCTCTCTAGCAGTTGCTTACATGCTTCTCCGTGCTCCTCAGCCAGTTCGGCTTCGAGAAACACGTTGGAGTCAAGTAGCATTTCTGTATCCCAAAGCTCTTTTTGCCCTGATCTTCCCGGCCTCATGTTGAAGTTCAACTCCGGTTCGCTTAACGTGGGATAGCATGCCATAAATTGTCTCTACAGGGTCCTCAATTGACTCAGCGGCGTCCGCAACCTCTGAGACTTGGGAAAGCCACACCAAAATCGCTTTCTCTGAGGCCGTGCTCAAACAACCCCTTCTATAGCCAAAGAGCCTCATAGCGGCCTCTCTGAATTTACGCTCCACATCATCTGAGATGTAAACTTTGATTCCTCCCATTTTCTGTCCCCAAATTACTAAAGGAACAAAGACCTTTATACCTTTTTTCCTCAACACGTCTTGATCTGCCCCAGAATTTAGCGACTCGCTAGGCTTTGATTGCCTGAAGTCATCGTCATTGTTCTCTGCTCTCGTTACGCGCGCGAAACCTAAGTTGAAACAGACCCACCTGCATACTTTGCGTCATTAGAAAGCAACCATGGGATGTTACCGAGTCAGGAACATAAAACACGCCCACCAACTGCTAGACCACAAGAAACTTGAAAAGACCGCCTTCTACATTCGACTCCTAAACTTTGAAAGTGACGAATGGCACATAGCCCACGCCACCAACCTAGAAGAGGAAAACAAATTAATCGAAGCAGGCTTTGAATTCATCCGCTACAGTGAAAAAGACCAAGTAGCCAAATACTGGAAGAGAAAGTAAAAAACAAAGAGAAAGAGTATACTAGTTCAGGGGGCTGGTCGTCTAGCTTGGTTAGGACATTGGCTTTACGAGCCAAAGGTCGCCGGTTCAAGTCCGGTCCAGCCCACCACAACCCCCTTGTTCTATGCAGGAAAATGAATGCCTGAAGAAGCATCTGCTCTGTGAGCCTCCTACCCCCTTATATAGATTGAACCCCAAACCCAAACGGTAAATTATATCCTCGTATAGCGGTCCCAGTCTTCTGGTAGGAAAAAGTGCGCACTGCGCTACTGGTCTACAACTGAAGCACGCCTAGCCCACACACTCCTTGCTCCCAATCCTTCACAAGTTCAACGTATCTGAAGCCGTGTTTAACTTCACTCCAAAATCTCGGGACACCACCCACATTT
>PEWI01000247.1:0-965 GCA_002779555.1 Candidatus Bathyarchaeota archaeon CG07_land_8_20_14_0_80_47_9
CCGTCTGAAGGTTGACATGAGACTGGGACGGGTACCCCGACGTGCTTGCGGACAGCATGCACCAAGGCTGGCAAATCTGTAAAAGCTTCCGGATAGTTCAATGCTTGGATGCAGACACGTTTTATCAAGTTACATTGAAGGCCTTTCTCTAATCCATCAAGCACTAGTTCTGTGGGAAAGACAGGCCATGAGACCCTTGAAAGCATGTCTGCTCTGCTGTTGCTTCCCCTTGCTTGGGGGCAAAAACTGCAGTTTGCGACGCACTTGCCTTTTCTGTATGTCATTAGATAGGCCGTTGTGGGAGCTGCATCGAGCTTTCCGTCGAGAAGTCCCAGAACCATGGAGGAACCTAAGGAAACACGAACCTGCTCAGGTAGTTGTTCGACAGCGTTCCTCGGCGTCAAGGTTCATCTCGGCATGGATGAGTCAGTTCCGCGAGATTAAAAACCTTTTACTACGACAACAGCGACAAAAAGGTCAAGCAAGCACTGCTCACGTCCATCAAAGAGGAAAATAACTGTTGACAGGCGAAAGCACCGAAAATGAATTGAGAAAGATACTTGATGCTAGAGACGAGGAAGAACTTGAAGAAAGCCTACAGAAAACTCAAGAACTTAGGCAGATCAGGTTTGACAAGAAAATCCATTTCTACGCGCCGAGCTTCATGTATTACAAGACACGCTACTACTGCTCTTCAGCTATGGATTTCCCCACAATCTCGGTGACAGGCAAAGGTTGCGGATTGAAATGCAAGCATTGCGGAGGCAGAGTCCTTGAAACTATGTATCCAGCTGAGACGCCTGAGAAACTGTTTGAACTTTGCGCGCAGCTTAAGCGCAATGGGGCATTGGGCTGTTTGATAAGCGGCGGTTGCCTGCCAGACGGCACGGTTCCTTTGGCTGGATTTGTCGAAGCTATTGGAAAGGTTAAGCGTGAGTTGGGTTTGACTGTGTTTGTCCACACGG
>PEWI01000247.1:1061-5982 GCA_002779555.1 Candidatus Bathyarchaeota archaeon CG07_land_8_20_14_0_80_47_9
TCTACAAGCTCAACGTGACAGTGAAGGACTACGACAATTCTCTGCAAGCATTGCACCAAACCGGCATCACTTTTGTCCCCCACATCATCGTCGGACTGCATTATGGAAAACTGAAAGGCGAGCTGCACGCGTTGGAAATGGTCTCGAAATATGAGCCGTCAGCCGTTGTAGTAATCGCTTTCATGCCCATACGTGGAACAGAAATGAGTAACGTCAAGCCACCAGAACCCTTGGACATAGCCAAAGTAATAGCCGCAGCGAGGTTAATGCTTCCGACTACACCAATAGTTTTGGGATGCATGCGGCCAAAAGGCAAGCATCGAGCAAGAACAGATGTCTTGGCCATAAAGGCGGGAGTGAACGCCATAGCGTTTCCAACGGAGGACGCAGTTAGGTTTGCTGAAAGCCAAGGGCATGTAACGGTCTTTTCATCACTCTGCTGCGCACAGATATATTCGGACATTATGCGTTGACTTATTTCTCAAGCGCAACATAGGCTGTTGCCACTGCAAATTCTGTGACGGCGAGTCCGAGAAAAACGGCAAGGGTCAGAGATTGGGCAAGTAGGAATGTTGCAAGAGCGGCTATTATTGGTATCATGACAACTGCAAGTCCTGGGATTATGATCAAGATGTAGGTTGACAGTCTTGCGTAGATGTTGCCGATTGCGAAGCCTTCTTTCCAGAACTTGTTCGTCAAGATTATGAGTTCCAGCATCGTTGCAGCAGCGACTGAAAACAAGTGTATCGCCCCGAAAGTCAGAATGTAAAAGTAGCTTCTTCCCACATACAAGGCAACGACGAAAAGGACGACTAGAGAGATTGCATACGTGAGCGTCGACAACAGCGTCTTGGCCGAAATCAGCGTTTTCTTCTTCAACGGCAGGCTTCTCGTGTATGAAGCGGCTAAACCCTCAATCGAAACCAGCGTAGGTGGGAGCATCAGCACGACCACAGACATGCCAGTCAGCAGCCCAAGAGTGGAACTCAATCCGACTTCGTTGAATGATGAGAAAGACATTGCGAGAACTGCTGCCTCTATTGCAGGTAGAAGAAAGAGGCTTGCATATGAGGGCGACCTAGAGGCTATTCTCAAATCTTTGCGAATTGTTCCAAGCCATGGGGCCTGAGGCGAGACAGCCGTGTCCTTGACAACTTCCCTCAGAGCTGTACTGATTCCGCCAGCCCCGATTCTTCCCACAGTGCGTGTGACCCATTTTACGCAATAGGCCGCAAGCGCGAAGTATCCCGAGCATGCAGCAACAGAAAGGGCAACAGTCAGATAGCTAGCTTGGAAAGAGAAAGTCGCGAAAGACACTAAATACCCATAAGAAAACGGGTAAATCAACACCAGCAGCTGCAGAATTGAAGAGACCCCCTGAGTTAGAGACGTGAAAGACTGGGCTATTTGCCCAGCAAAATTCACGACAAAATAAATCCCGAAGGATGGAAGAATCCAAACAAGCATGAACACAAACCTCAACAGCGTCTTCCACCTAGATTTCCCGCCTCCGCCCGCCACTCTTGAATAGAAAAATCTTGCCAGACCTACCGTTAACATTAAGGCGAAAGCCTCCGTGACAATGATGCCGGCAAAAGCTGCCAAGCCGCCTAGGAAAGAGCCTCCGATGAAGTAGTATGCGAGAAGAAGAACCATTGCCGAGGCAGCCAGCGGGATGTCGAAGATCCTTATGAAGCAAAGGAAAACGATGTGTGATATGTCGCTTTTTGACAGTGACAGCGGAGTTAGAACGTCGATGGCTTTTGATGAGACGAAGGATGTTGAAACTTGAAGGCCCATGAAGCTTATCAAGAACAGTACGACCGCAAGAAACGTTGAAACGCTGCCCACGGCCGTCAACTCTCTGGTAGGATAGGACGAGCTTGTTCCAGCCATCAGCGGGAGAAAAACGGCGAATCCAAAAAAGGCAATGAAAAGTGTTGTGATAAGCTTGCTGAGTATCGTGCTTACTTCAGCATTGCTGATGAGCGTTCTAACATCATCCTTGCCCCTGCGAGGGAGAGCTCCGCCAGCACGCAGAGAAAAGATGGACTGAAACGATATCTCCTTGTACATTATGCTTGACAAGCGCCAAAGCTCGGAAAATTTCAAGGTTGCTTCTCTTCCTCTTCCAAAGCCCTTATTACGTCTTGCATGCCTGCTTCCTGTTCGGTAACCTTCAAGAATATGTCCTCAAGTGAACCCTCAGCGCTTTTGACGAGTTTCCGAAGCTCGTTGACGGTTCCTTCACCCACAATCTTCCCTTTGTTTATTATTCCAACTCTGTCGCAGAGCTTCTCAGCAACCTCCATGATGTGCGTTGAAAAGATGACAGCACCGCCTCTCTTCGCGTGAAAAGTCACCAGTTCCTTCAGTATCTTGGAGGAACGGGCATCCAACCCTATCAAAGGCTCATCCAGAACCAAAAGGCGTGGTTCATGCAGCAATGCAGCGATGATGGCTACTTTCTGCTTGTTTCCCATCGATAAAGCCGCGATAGGCGTGTCAAAAAACTGTTTGAGTTCAAAGGCGGACACGAGTTTTTCAAGTCTGGAATTGGCTGCGCTGGCCTCCAGTTTTCTGATTGAGGCAATGAACTCGAGGAACTCCCTTGGCGTAAGCGAATCCAACAGGACAACTTCTTCGGGAACGTAGCCGATTTGGCTTTTAGCGGCAACCTCCTGAGAAATAGGCGTGTTGAAAACCTCAATCTTTCCCGCGCGGGCCTCAAGAACGCCTACTAGAACCTTGAGGGTGCTTGTTTTGCCTGCGCCGTTGGGGCCGAGCAGACCGTAGATTTCGCCGGAGTTCACTGTGAATGATAGGTTGTCAACGGCCACGAAAGGACCGTAGTTGACGACGAGTCCTTCAACTTGAACTGCTACTTCTTGCACTGATAAGCCACCAACTCACAGTTTATAGGTTTCCCTATCGGTCACCTTAATACGTTTCTATTGATACAGACAATTGAGCTAGTTGACTCTTGGGCTTTCGAAGTGCTTCGAAGTAGGTTGATTCGGCGGTTTTTCACGAAGCAAGAGTGTTCAATGGAGTTGTTTGTTTGAAAATGAAGTTTCCTTCAGCATCTTGAAGCCCGAGACCGCAGACCAGCTCCACAGCGTAAACGTGCACGTGTTCTTTCCTGCAGAAGCCCTCGCGTTTGAGGATGTCGACTGCTTTAACCTTGTCTGAATCGGCATTGCGCCCACCGGGCTTCTTAACCTAGCCCATTCTAACCCAGCTTTTTATCATCAACCTTGCATCATATTGTCCCAGCAGCCTCCCCAGAAACTCTCGGTCCTGAGGTCTGAGTTTTCCATGGAAAAAGCGGCAGTCCATACAATATCTGAGTAATCTAGCAGCTCAACAGAGACTAGGCACTGTCGTAAGAGTTAAGACTTACGCATGGGGCCACAAAAAAGAAGCACTCCAAACAGCACCCAAAAACCTATTCAATGCTTCCCAGTACTTTTTCGAGATCACTGTTCTTTCTCGGCATCTTGGGCTTTTTTCTGCGTTTCAGGCCTTCCCTGATGCCCTTTACCTGTTCCAATATTTTCATCGCTTCATCAGCGTCTAGTTCTTTATTCTCAACCGCCTTTTTGATCGCATCTATCTTCTGTGCGGCAGCAGCTGATCCATGTTCAGCAGGCTCTTCTTCATCACCATCGTCAGATTCATCCTCTTCGTCCAAGCCTTCTTCTTTTGACTCACGTTTTCGCTGGGCCTCCCGCTCTTCCTCATGTTTTTTGCGCCATTCCTGGCTTTTGCGACCCGCAATGATCATGGCTTCTTCAATCCTCTGCCGCAGCTCCGAATCCTCAACATTTCTTAAAGCTTCGAGCAGAAGCGGCTCTACTGTAACAGGCTCCTCGCCTCCTGAGTGAACATAATACTTTTCATGAGTGTACCAGTCCAGCAGCACGCGGGCATAAGCTTCCAGGCCCTCAAGCTTTGCCTTCGCCATACCCTGCAACATGCTAAGCACTGTTATCGCTGAACCATTCCGCAACACAAACTTCAGAAACTCCTCTATGGGCTCGGATGGCCGCAGCTTTTCGCGGCTGCACAGATCTCGGTACTTTTCCCAGACTTGGGCGTCAACCCACATACCCGTCTGCTTCTTCAAGGCTTGTTACCACACAACATTACTTCTGCCATTACTTCTAAAAAAAGATTACTTAATTTAGGCGGAAGTCTTCATCTAAAACGCAGCCCCAGCCTCAACTGTCAGCTAGCCTCTCAAGCTCCGCTTTGGCTTGCCTGATCGTCTCAGCGATCTCTTCCTGCAGGCTCTGCAGGCATACGAGTTTCACCTCTAACGCCTTCCTTTCAGTCTTCGCCTGTCCAGCACGGCCTATGTACTGCTCGGCCTTGCGGCCTCTGTCCGTGTACCGCCAGAAGTAAACGTACTCCTTACCCTTCACAGTCTTGGTCGTAAAGCCGTAGGTGAAGCGTGCGCGCGAAGAGCAAGGAGCTTGGAGAATAGTCTACTTTGCGTATTTACTCGAGCGATTCTAACCCTACCCCCTTCCCTATCCTCTAGGCCTCCTTTCAATTCCCTCTGCTTGGGATTTTTCCACGCACACAGTGTGGCAGTCTTGTGAGTGAGCCTAAGCTTTTTGATCGGCCTGAATCTATGAATCTTATAGAAAAAATATCATAAGTGTTATAAATCGAACGTGTTTTGAAACCTATGAATTAGTCGGGTGGAGTCGGCTCTGCTAATAGAAGCGTCAGGCGGCCTGGCTCGTGCCTGTGCCTGGGGGCACGTTAAATGTTTGCTGGGCAGGAGCGGGACAACCCCGTGATGCGCCCCATACGGGAAATGGGGAATGTGAAATGGAGAAAGGAGGATGATAAAGAAATGATAAACAAGAAGATATTGGCAAGCATATTCGTTATTGGACTGTTGGCTTTT
>PEWI01000132.1:0-1501 GCA_002779555.1 Candidatus Bathyarchaeota archaeon CG07_land_8_20_14_0_80_47_9
GGCGTTTTTTCCTTAAAATCTTTTTGCGATACGTTTTATAGCTACCTTAGCTATTTTTGAGATGTCATGGTACATGAGGGGGAGGCAGAATTGAGCGCAAAGTGGAGGAGAACCAAAAGAAATTCAAAGGGATTCAGGATTTTCAGATCATTCAGCAGAGGGAAAGACAAGATTGCACCGCAGACATTTTCAGCAATGAAAACAATGATCAAGAGATTACCACACCCTCATACTTACAGGATTCCGAAGATTTATGGAGAAAGAAATGCAAGAGAACCTGAACCCCTGATTGACATCCTTGAAGAAGAAACCGAGATAATTGTTGTCGCGGAGTTCGTAGGGTTCAAAAGGGAAAACCTGAGAGCAAACGTCAAAAACCAAAGATTGACTTTGTCTGCAGACGCTTTGGACCGCAAATACTATAAAAGTTTAAATCTTCCTAAGAGAGTGATTCCAAACACCATCCGCATGACACACAAGAATGGTGTGCTTGAAATACGGTTAAAGAAGGCGGTTGAAGAAAAAACCATAGGCAAGGTTGCAGGTTAGAGAATGCCACACAAGCTCAGAAAAACCAGAAAAAAGCGCGGTTCAAGAACCCAAGGCTACGGCAGAGTAGGTCAACACAGAGACCAGGGATCCAAGCCTAATCGAAAGTGTGGCCGTCACAAGGCCAAATGGTCCTACGTGCTGAGATATGAGCCAGACTATTTCGGGAAACACGGATTTACTTCACCGAAAAGCCTCAGACAGAAAGTGAAGGCCGTAAACGTTGGAAAACTCGACGAATCGGCCGAGAAATTCTCGGTTGAGAAGGAAAGCGGCAAACTCTTCGTAGATTTGGAAAGCCTAGGCTTCACCAAGCTTCTCGGCACTGGAAAAATCTCGAAACCATTAATCGTAAAGGTTCCATCTTGCTCAAAATCTGCCGCCGAAAAAGTAAAACAGGCCAGCGGACAAATCCTAACGGAATCTCAGGAACAGGGAGAGTAGTTGTTAATCCATGGCTGGTAGATTCTTAAACCTTTTCAAGCCTGTTGCAAGAGCCATTCCTGAGATTAAAGCTCCAGAACGCAGAGTCACATTCAACGAGAAAATCTTCTGGACTGCTATTGTACTGATCATCTTTCTGGTAATGTCCGAAGTCCCCCTGTTCGGCGTAACGAAAACTGCGTTGGGAGAACTCGCCGCCCTCAGAATAATCTTTGCGTCAAGCCGAGGCAGCCTGATGGAGCTTGGAATTGGCCCAATAGTCACTGCAGGACTGATTCTGCAGCTGTTAGTCGGCTCTGCCATGATAGACTGCGACATGGCAAGACCAGAAGACAGAAGCTTGTTCACCACAGCCAGCAAGGTCTTTTCCATAATTCTCACGGGAGTTCAGGCTTCAGCTTACATAATCGGTGGAATGTACGGGAGCTTGCCCGGCACGATAGCCGTAATCGTCTTCTTACAGTTGATTGCCGCTGGAATAATCGTCCTGCTAATGGATGAGCTTGTC
>PEWI01000132.1:1510-1714 GCA_002779555.1 Candidatus Bathyarchaeota archaeon CG07_land_8_20_14_0_80_47_9
TGGGGATTCGGCAGCGGAATAAGCCTGTTCATCATGGCTGGTGTTTCTCAACACATTTTCTGGCAGAGTTTCTCCCCTGCGCCTGCCGTCGGCGAATCAGGTGCTTACGGATTCTTCATAAAACTAGCCCAAGTCCTGTCAGCAGGCGAACCAGTAACAAACCTTTGGCTGAGAACCCCCCAGAACCCGTCTCTGCTAGGCCTT
>PEWI01000132.1:1722-4738 GCA_002779555.1 Candidatus Bathyarchaeota archaeon CG07_land_8_20_14_0_80_47_9
CGTTGGAGCCTTCCTAATCATAATCTACATGGAAGGAGTAAGAGTGGAACTGCCATTATCCTACGCTGGCTACAGAGGATACAGAAGCCGATACCCGATAAAACTCCTGTACGTGTCTAACCTGCCCGTGATTTTCGCTTCAGCCCTCTTCGCTAACGTATACTTCTTCTCGCAGATTTTCTGGAGCATGAGTGGCGCACCATCGCCAGGAACGAACTTCTGGCTTGACCTTTTAGGCCAGTTCAAGGCAGTTATCGATCCAACGACGAATGCGATAACCAGATACGATCCTGTGGGAGGCCTAGTATATTATGTGACCGCACCTCACAGTTTCATCGATGTCATGGACGTACCTGTGAAAGCCTTCATCTACCTTGGCATTCTCGTCGCCTTTTGTGTGGTCTTCTCTCTCACATGGCTTGAAGTTGGCGGTTTGGGACCGTCCACGGTGGCCAAGCAGCTTGTTGATTCAGGCATGCAGATCCCCGGGTACAGACGCTCTGGGAAAGCTGTGGAATTGCTGCTGAAACGGTACATCCCTGCAGTCACAGTTGTAGGGGGAGTCGTCGTGGGCATGGTTGCAGGAGTCTCAGATTTCTTCGGCGTCTTCGGTTCAGGAATGGGCATACTGCTCTCAGTCGGAATAATTTATCAGTACTACGAGTTACTGATGCAGGAAAGAGCCGCAGAAATGTATCCAGCCTTGAGACGGATATTCGGAGAATGATCCCTATGAACAAGACGGTAATCGTGACCGGGATACCGGGAACTGGAAAAACTACCGTCTGCAACTTCGTTGAAAAACTCGCCAGAAAAGCAGGCGTGGAAACTAATGTGATAACCTATGGAACAGTCATGATGGGGATTCTTCAGAAGCATGGGAAAGACACGGAAAGAGACGCCATGCGGAAAGACACGTTGGATTCGCAGCATGAACTGCAGAGAGAAGTGGCAGAAGCAATAGCGGAGAAAATAAAACAAGCAAAGGGCATAACAATCATCGACACCCACATGTCAATAAGAACCCATGCAGGATACATGCCAGGCTTGCCCCACCACGTTCTTCAACTTCTGAAGCCTGAGATGCTAGTGCTTGTTGAAGCCCAACCGAGTGAGATATCCTCGCGAAGAATGAAAGATGGCACTAGAAAAAGAGATGAAGCAACTGAAAACGTGGTTAAGGAAGAACTACTGGTTTCGAGACTTATGGCTGGAGCATGCGCCGTCGCAACCGGTGCTCCAGTGAAAATAGTTATTAATGCTGAGGGAAAACAGGAAGAAGCTGCGAAAGACATACTTAAAGCCTTGGGAGTAGTCTAAAAGTGTCAATGCAGGAAATTCCCTTTTCGACGCTGCTCTTGTTTGGGCTAGCTGCCTCGATTTCGTTATTGACTTCTTTAGCAAACAGGCTACTGACAAACCCGGAAAAGTCGAAAGCATGGAGAAAGGAAATCTCAGAATGGAACTCACAGCTGCGCAAAGCCCAAAAAGCGGGGGACAAAAAGATAGTGGAGAAGTTGATGAAGAAGCAACAGTACATCCTCCAGCTCCAATCGAAAATGTCTTGGCAACAGCTGAAAGTTACGTTCATATTCCTTGTCCCACTACTTATCATCTGGTCATTTCTAGGTCCATTCTTTGCTGGGAGAAACATCGCCTATTTCCCAGGCCTGGGAGCGAATATCCAGTTGCCCCTCGTAGGCTGGATCATCTCGCCGCTCATATGGTGGTACCTACTGAGCTCCTTCTTTTTCGGAACCATGTTCTCCCATGTCTTTGGATTGATAGAAGTGAGTGATTAGAATGCCTACACCACACCAACGCACTCGAAGTGAAAAGCATGTTAGCAAGACTGTGCCCGGCGGGCGCAGAACAACTCTTTACAAGACGAAAAACAAGGTTCCCTTCCATTGTCGACTCTGCGGTCAACCATTGGCTGGAATCTCGGGCACTAGCCCGGCGGAAGCACATAAGCTTAACAGGACGAGAAGAAGAATCAGTCGCCCTTATGGCGGGCAGCTATGCCACAAGTGCCTCAAAAGCATTTTAGGACGAACCGCGAGAATCAGCCAAGCGTAGGAACCTTGAGGCATGCTAATGAACGTGGCTGGAACAGCGAAAAAGAAAGCCAAGGAATCTTGGGTCATATGCGTTTGTGGCATGGCTGGAAGCGGAAAGAGTACACTTGCCAAGAGGCTCGCAGAAAAATACAAGCTCGAATACTACTCAGGCGGAGACGCACTGAAGGCGTTAGCCATCGACGAAGGCTACAAGAACGTTGACCGCGGCTGGTGGGAAAGCAAAGAAGGAATGCGCTTCCTCGAAAAAAGAAGTAAGAACGTTAAGTTTGACGAAGCAGTTGACCAAAAACTTCTGGAACTGGCCCGCCGAGGAAACGTAGTCCTAGACAGCTGGACCATGCCGTGGCTCATCAAAAAAGGATTCAAGATATGGCTGGAAGCTTCTGCCCAAAGAAGGGTGGAGAGGATAGCTCAAAGAGACGGCACAACCGTAAGGGAAGCCCTGAAAGCGCTGAGAAACAAAGAGAAGCAAACCAAGGCCATCTACAAGCGAATCTACGGGTTTGACCTCGGAAAAGATTTCGCGCCGTTCAATCTCATCTTGGACACAGACAGCCTAGAAGCTGAAGAAGTGTTCCAAGTCCTCTGCGCAGTACTGGACAATGCACTCTTCCATGGCGACAAGAACAAGTGAAACCTGCCAGAGAGGCCACTTCTAGAAGCCTGTTCTAGATCATTCTTCTATTACTAACTTCTATGATGATGTAGATGTGACCTTCTGCCGCAAGGTTCCCAAGTGACCTTTGTGATAGTAGACCCGAGACTTGTCCTTGAAAAACTTACCTGAGATCGTTTGTCTGCTTTTCATGCGAAGATCTTGTATCATATACTTGTAGTCCTTAACAAGTTTCGTCTCAGCTAACGCCGACAGAGCGCGCCAGAGGTATAGGTGGGCAAAAGGACAGATGCAGTGTGCTTTCAGGTATTCAACAGTG
>PEWI01000132.1:4750-5943 GCA_002779555.1 Candidatus Bathyarchaeota archaeon CG07_land_8_20_14_0_80_47_9
GAGATCATCGCTGGGGCTCATCTTGAAAGAGCCCACAGAGCCCTATTGTGGCTGCCGCTGCTTCCCGTGGTGTACGTAGTGAATGTTCTCATTTGCTGCAAGGCCCTCTTTGACCTTGTCCTAGCAAGAAAATGCCGATGGACTCACACCCAGCATAACGGGAACGAGACTAGGCGCGGAAGATGGCGCCGGAGAGCCCATAGGGCTCGTTTCTAGAAGGAATTCCCTGATGCCACGCGGCATAACTGAGAAACCTCAGCAGGAGCCTAGGATGGTCTCGGTGTGAAAAGGGCATCTGGGATGCTTGTAGTAAACGAGAGAAGATAGAAAAAAGGGGGATGTGCGGGAGATTTCTCCAGCGGTTGACTGTCAGCTCTAAGTCAAGACTCAACTCTTCCGTAAAGCATTTAAATTGAGTCATACGTAACAAAATCACCAAATGGAACCGGTCCAGATTGAGAACATGGAAAAGAAACAAGTTTCTGAAGGCTTGAGGCTCATCTGGAAAGAACTGAACCGCATCCATGATATTGAAGCGATCTCCAACGGACCCGAAAAGAATTGAGTTGATATAGCATCTTGTTTATGTAGAAAAGGCTTTTCAAACGGTCTTATTATGAACTAAGACAAAATACTGAAAAGATTGCGGATGATTCCAAATCTGAATCCGACAACGCTTATGATGTTGATTTTTGGAGTCTCAACCTTCATCTTCATCATGTTTTTGCCCGCACTTCTGGAACTGAAAAAACCGAGAGACGCTGGACGGAGAATAATAATGGATGACGTCATTATTGCACAACGTTTTCGAGCCAGAGAAATTATTCCGCTTGCAAACATCGAAAAAGAAAAATTTGGATTAGACCAAACAATCGTTAAGAGAATAACAGATATTGTTTCTTTTTTGCCAAACTTGGAGGCGTAAGGTGCTTCCCCCAGCAATAATAGCTGTTCAGCAGTATCCAGCAACACTGCTTGGATGATAAATTATAAAAAGCGTTGAAGAAAATCCTTGAAGCCACTAGATTAGGAAAATGTTTAAAGGGTTGCGAACGACAAAAAGGACATTACAGACATTAAGCAATTGTTTAGGTGGCGGTAAACACGGTTAATATGAAGGATGCACTAGTAAAGTACTTTAAAGGTTTTAAAAGAACAGCCGTCTTCGCTATAACCACCCAATGTAATTGTAG
>PEWI01000188.1 GCA_002779555.1 Candidatus Bathyarchaeota archaeon CG07_land_8_20_14_0_80_47_9
AACCCCTGGAAAACTCTTCACAACAGCGTTTAAGTCAACTTTCTGGTTTAAAGTGGCAGCAGCAACAACGTTTTGAATTTTTATTATGGCTTTAGTCTTCGGCATGAAACGTCACTTCTTATAGCGTGGCGGATGCTTAAATACCCTTTATAAAAGCCTTATGTTGTCAGTGTATAGAAGCTTCCCACACATTCCCTTTTTTCTGTGAGCGCGCACTATAATTTAAAATGGTTCTCTCCGCCAAATATTGTATGGGCATTGTTTCCAGCAGTAGCTGCCTCCCTTAAAAACACAGCTTCGGCATTCAGGCCTATCAAAAAACCTAGGCTTACTCACAACCCTTCCACAGTACGGATATACCACGAAGTTTCACTTTTAGTTTGTGGGTAGCGCTTTTCCAAGCTTGAGCGCGCGCTACGGAACACTTACAGTCTTAAAGTGAGCATTATCATCAAAAATGTGAAAGGAGGAAGACGCCTTATGAGTTATGAGAGAAGACGCGGTTATGGTGGGGCTGCCCGTCCGCGCGCGCTATGACGCACAGCATACACTACGAGATGCTATCAAGCGAGCAATATCTGAAAGCAGAATTGAATACAGGTTCCTGGGACTTGCGTATGAGAAGGATGGCGTTCAACTGAAAAAGTCTTATGAGAACCTGTGAGTCAGGTTTGGTTCAATGTGTTGGCTACGAACAAAGGACGTACTGGCGCGCGCCAAGAATTGGGCGTTGCATGTAAAACCTTGTTAAAAAAGATCAGTCTTGGGCAGTAAGTGTAATGCTTAATATCCGTGACAGGAACAAACTCTTCGGCGATGTCGGAAACAGGCAACCATTGCTTCCGTTTCAGCCACTCATCCTTATGCTTGCTCAATACTCAACAGACCTCACAACCTTAAGCCTTTTCTAAAGCCTCCATGATCTTGGCGTAACTCTCAACGCTGCACCGCCAGCCAGCCGAAACCATCTCATTCACAGCCAGCTTAGCTTTCTCCTTCGTGATGAGCCTTTCTAAAACAGCTCTCATCAGAACGTACGGCGTACCCACATAGGATATCCCGTAGACCCTCGCGGTCTTTCTAGCCACTTGATCATCTATCACTACCAAGCCCTTACGCTCTGGGGCAATCGTCAGAATTTCTGCATCTGTGACATGGAGCCCTTTTGTTTCTAACAGTCTTGACAAGAACTCATTATCTTTAGGTTCAACAATTCTGAACACGTTGTTTCTGGACATTTTCTCCAGAACTACTGCATCTGGAACGCCTTTACGTTTTCCCTCATCCACAACTTCTCTCTTGACCTTCGGCGACGTCAACTTCTCCTCTTTCAAGCCATCAAAGACTTCGCTCAACCCTACTTTGGTCAAGTAAATCAATGGTGTAGAATTGAAGACGAGCGGCTTCACTTGGCCTTCGCCGCCGAAGCTTCCTTGATCTCCTTCTCTATCTCTTCAGGTGTATATCTGACCCATTCCACGTTGTGCTGCTTAACCAGATCAGCGAACTCCCACAGCGAAAGCTTCGCCATCTCCGCAGCTTTGGCAAACGTCACCTTACCCTCACGCAGGAAGTCCAAGGCGGTCTGCTTTCTCCATTCCACGATTCCCATTTCAAGAAGGTTCCTCACGACCGTGGCCTTGTCCAGCTTCTCCTGCTCAATGATTTCAAGCAACTCCTTCTCTATTTCTGCAGGTATCCTCACAGCTAAAGGCTTAAGCGTCAACATGGCTCACCGTATACAAAAGATACCGAATGCAAACATAAATACTTTGCCACATAAAAAATACACAATTTTGTCTTTCTCCTCTTTCAACTCGTACTCTTTTGGCTGACCCACCTCTCTTAACACGCTACTACTCTTCATCTTCAGCTTTTTCAACTCTCACCCAAACCTTAAATCATAACGCCAAAAAAGTAAATCAAGAATCAGCTATCCTATTAGAACCGCCTCTTTCACGCCTCTGAAGTGAGGGTCGCCTGTCAGCACTTTTGACCTAAGTCTTCTGGCAGTAACAAGCACATAAGCATCTGCGAGTCCAAAATCTCTTTCAATCTTTCGCATCTCAGCATGCAACAAGCCAGCCCGCCTAGAAACCTCCTCATCAACATTAACCACCTGCGAATTATTCAAAAGAACCCCATAAGCAACCTCAACATCCTGTCCTTCTCGGGCAGTTTTGCTTATCACTTCGGCAATTGTTACGGCGCACGTGTAGATCTCGCTATTCTCCTCCTCAAAAACGGCTCTGACCTTTTCGCCGGCCCTGCTTCCCCTCAAATACTCTATCCAAGCATACGCATCTATAACGTACTTACTCATGCGCAGCCAACTCGTCCTCAACAGTGAACCGCTTCATACCCTTAAGGACGCCGAAACTATCTTTCCTAACCTTCGTGACCGTAATCTCTACAATTTCGCCTTCCTTTATCTTCTTGTTCTCCACAAGCTCTTTAGGCAACGTAACCACAAGCGAACCGCCCACCTTTCGCGTTTTTGCAAGCCCCACAGATATCACCACCATTACATTAAATATAACTTAAGTGATATTTAACCCTTGCCAAAACACATCAAAAATACGCTACCTTGTCCCTCTCCTCCTTCAACTCATACCTCTTCGGCTTACCCACTTCACGTCTCCCCTTAAAACAAGTGTCACAAACAAGATACAACTGCACGTTCTCAACCAGATCCTTGATCAAATTCTTCAAATCCACAAGCAAACTATTCAATTCATCCCTACGCAGACTACCGAAGAATGCGCTGTACTGAATCCGCTGCAACCCATAATCTTTCAGCGTCTCAGAAACCAAAGCCCACGCGCGCTGGTGGGGCTGGAGAGATTTGAACTCTCGTCACGAGCGCCCGAGGCTCATAGCCTAGACCAAGCTAGCCGACAGCCCCATGCGGATGCCTATTGAACTGAAACCACAAAAATAAGTGTTCCCTAACACCTTTAAACTCTTACTTTCAAATAGTAGGCTTGCATTTGCAGGATGGTGGGGTGGGCTTGTCTGTTCCGCACCGCGTTCGAGGGGTCAAAGTTCTCAAGGCTGTTTCGTCACCCTTGCGTCTGCAAATTCTGAACTTGCTTTTTGACAAGGGCCCTCTTTCTTACACTGAGTTGATGAGTTCGCTCAAGATGAACCCGAGCAGAGATGCTGGCAGATTTGCGTATCACTTGAAATTCCTTCTCAAGGCAGACTTGCTTGAGGCCGACGTGGAAGCAAGAAAATATCTCCTAACTGAGCTCGGCAAGATGGTTATAGACGTTGCTGACCGAGTTGAGAGGAAAGCCCTCAAGCCCAAAGGAATGCTTGTCCGCACTTCTAGGCTTGCGCTGGAGGAGTTTGACGCAAACAAGATTGCAAACTCTCTCATTAGGGAAGCCAAGATGCCCGCGGAACTGGCTCAAAAAGTGGCCAAAGAAACGGAAAAACGGTTGCTCAAGTCGAGAACAAAGTACTTGACGGCGCCGCTGGTCAGAGAAGTGGTGAACGCGATTCTGATCGAGAAAGGATTAGAAGAGTACCGCCACAAGCTGACCCGGCTAGGGCTTCCAGTCCATGAAGTCGCATCACTTGTCGAAGCCAAAAGTAAAGCTTCACAGGGGTCATCCTCGGTACACCAGGCAGCTGGAGAAACGGTCCTCGAAGAATACGCTCTTCTAAAAGTCTTTCCAAGAGACATAGCCGACGCACACCTGTCTGGCTTAATACACGTCCACAGTCTAGGTTCTTGGGTTCTTGAACCGAGCGAGGTGATGCATGATTTGCGATTCTTCTTCCAGAACGGCTTAAACCTAGAGAAACCGAACGCTGCTCAGCCTGCCTATCCTCCGCCTGAAAACTTCGACTCTGCACTGGCTTTAGTGTTCAACGTTCTTCTACACTCTGCTAAAGAAATAGATAAAATGCAGACAGTCGATTACTTCAACGTCTTCTTAGCTCCTTTCGTGAAGGGTGTTGAGCCTTCGAGGGTCAAGGAGGCTTTGCGCATTTTTGTACTGAACGTGAGCCAACACGTCCCAGCGTCTTTAGGGTTGGAGCTTACTATTCCAGGCTTCGTCGGAGGGAAGCCCGCACTTGGACCCTTTGGAAAACCTGCTGGCAAGTACAGTGATTTTGCTGAAGAAAGTCAGCTCTTGGCGTCACTTGTCCTTGACGTATTCAGCGAGGCGAATGTTCACAAGCCATTGTCAAACCCACAAATCATCTTGAAAATTCGCCCCGAAACGTTTACCGATGAAAGAGCAAAGGTGCTTTTCTTGAAAGCACATAATCTGGCTTCACAAAAGGGAAGCCTCTATTTTGCCGATGTCTTGGCGAAGAATGAGGAGTGCTCGGTATTCTCGGGTCTCGGGTGCAAACTCGCCACAGATTTAGACGGAGACTGGGAGATTGACACGCTGCGCACGGGTTGCCTCGGACAAGTAACCGTTAACCTTCCGCGAATTGCGTACGAGTCTGAGAAAGACAAGACCAAGTTTTTTGAGCTCCTCAGAGAAAGGCTTGAGATGGCAGCCCGTGCGTTGGAAATCAAGTACAGATTGCTCAAGCAGCACGGCGAGGGCCTGCTTCCTTTTCTGATGCAAAGCGTAGGTAGCGACCAATATTTCAGGCTTGAAAACTGCACAGGCATAATCAACCTAGCGGGATCAAGGGAAGCGGCAGAGTGGTTCACAGGGAAGAGCATCAATGATGAGAAAACTCTGCAGTTCATCGAGGAGACTGCGCAGGCCGTTCAGGCTTTCATGCACAAAGCTGGTAGAAGACACGGAAAGCGGATGCGCCCGGCCAACGTGCCAGACACTGTAGCGTCGGAAAGGCTGGCGCAGTTAGACGTTGAAAGATACGGCATTGCGAAGGTTCGGTTTTCAGGAACAAAAGACAAACCATTCTACTCGACTGCAGCTACCTTGACCCTCAGGGACGGCAAGGTTCAGTCAGAGTCTCTTGCCGTGGGGCGAAAACTGAGCGGATTTCACGCAGGCGGGAGCTTGGCGGTTGTTGAACTTGGAGAATCAGAGTACACGGCTGATGGGCTCATGGGAGTGACTCAGCAGATTCTTGAGGATTCCAGTGCCAAGCTCTTCACGTACAACCGCAGGTTAACCTATTGCATTGACTGCAAGAAAAGCTGGTTTGGTTTGCTGCATAAGTGTCCTTCGTGCGGCGCCATAGGCACGCTGACCGTCTTCGAACGGTTCGCGAACGTTTAGGTTTTGAACAGGAAACGATAAGACTATTTCAGTGCGCCCAAGATGAGGGCCAAGAGCGCCATTCTGACCACTATGCCGTTCCAGACCTGCTGGAAATAGCGTGCATATGGCGTGTTGTCAACTTCAGCAGCTATCTCGTCAACCCGCGGTAACGGATGAAGAATTATCAGGTCCTTCTTGGCTTCCTTCAGTGCTTCCAAGTCTATCTTATATGAACCTTTAACTTCAGCATACTCGGCTGCGTCGGGGAAACGTTCCTTCTGTATCCTCGTGACGTACAGAACATCCACGAGGGGAACAATCTTTTCAAGGTTTGTCTTCTCAGTGACTTCAATTTTCTCCTTTATCGTCTGCAGAACCTCGCGGCGCATTTTGAGAGTCTCGGGCGAAACCAAGTACAGTTCGATATCGTACAAGGAAAGCGCGTAGGCTAGGGAATGAACTGTTCTTCCGTACCTCAGGTCGCCTACGAGCGCTATTTTCAAGCCGTCAATCTTGCCTTTCTCCTTCTTT
>PEWI01000017.1:0-1539 GCA_002779555.1 Candidatus Bathyarchaeota archaeon CG07_land_8_20_14_0_80_47_9
AAGCACGGGCTTAACTCAAAAGAATTTTATGAAAAGTTTGAAGGCGGCGAACTTGGCGATGAAGAGGACTGCTTTGCATGGTGGTCGGCCATTCACGCTCATGAAAGCATCAAAGCAAGGCTTGAAACCCTACAGGAGCTCCTAAGCCAGTGCAAACAATAGACGAATACTTCAAGAGAATCCAAGACACAATATCCAACTCGAAAGTAGTGGCGTCATCCAACATCGAATACGTCAAGGTTTTAGAGAACGAGGGATACATCCGAGGAACCTTGACATTCATCGACGGGTCCGAGCTTAAACTCCTCGAATACGCAAAGATCAGCAACGGACAAGCCACGGCTTTGAGATATCGCTTTCAATGGCAAACTAAAGGAGAACTCATCACAAGATGGAACAACGCCCCCCACCACCCAGAAGGGGAAACATTCCCGCACCACAAACACGTTAAAGGCGAAGATAAACCAAAACCCAGTGGAGAAATAAACCTCATATCCGTGCTCAAGGAGATAGAAGTTGAAATAGTTTCCCAAAAGTAAAAACCGCTATCAGAGAGCATTAAAACCGCCACAAACACCGCTCAGAAAAACTAAACTATTTTAAACCCAGAATGCAAAGAACCTTAGATAATCCTTAGACTAAGGAAAGAAACCATGGAAGGGAAGAAAGCAGTTATACATAACATTATAATCAAACGCCAAGTTGTCAACCAAACCCCAAGCATATGCGAAAGCAGAATATCCTTTTTATTTTACAACCACCACCTCTAAATAACAGTAGAAACTCTGAAGGCTAAAACATGAACGCACCGAACTCACTGTGACCCGCTCATTATTTTCGCATTCCAAACCTTCATCCAGCCCTATGAAGCAAACAAGGCAACGCAACAAGTTGCAAAACTATAATAACAAGCCACATTCAACTCTAAAATGAGGAAAAAATGTATGGATACGCTGAGGACCAGTAAATACAGCTCAGACGAACTCGCCGCAAAGGGCGAGGACATTTACAATAAAATACGGAATGAGGTGGAAAAAAAATATCGGGGGTTATTCATAGCCATAGATGTGGACAGCGGCGACTACACCATCGCCCAATCTCCCATGGAGGCTACAGATAAAGCCCGTGAAAAACACCCAGAAAGCGTCTTCTACGTCAAGAGGATAGGATACAGGGTAGCCAGAATCCTTTACTGAGGCGCACACTTGACAACCATCGAAGGACGCATCGACGAACTCTTAAGTCCAAGACTTAAAGTTAAAGTGGCAGGCTTAAAAGGAACCATCGACCTGGAAGCCATAGTAGACACGGGCTTCAACGGAGACCTGTGCATACCCACAACCCTGGCCGTTCAAATCGGGCTAATCCTTGAATATGTCCATGACGTCGAGCTGGCCGACGGCTCCAGAAAAAGAGTTCCCGTTTACTCATGCAATATTGAACTAAACGATCTAAAAAGACGAGCTGAAGTAATATTAACCGATGGAACAGACGCTTTGATAGGAGCGAACATGCTCAAATCCTCAAGCATGACTATCA
>PEWI01000017.1:1931-5713 GCA_002779555.1 Candidatus Bathyarchaeota archaeon CG07_land_8_20_14_0_80_47_9
CCCTATACACAGCCATAGTGGAATACATAAACCTAACCTTCACATACGCTTTCACATGCAACCCAGAGCCAGAAAACATTCAGGTTGACCACCAGACAACAATTCAAGTCGAATCACCCGGAAGGTGGCCCCCAAGAACCCTCTCACTAATAGAAGCTGAAGAAATGTTTCAGTTAAGCGGAAACCTCAACTGGACCATGCAAATAAACAGCACAAAAATAAGACAGTTCGTTGAAGCCATCGGCAAAGAAGTCTATGGAACAACCCGCTCAACAAACTACAACATAAACATAAAACCAAAAATCCACATGACAGCGGACATAACAACGCAAACCATAGACGAAAACTTCACTCCACAACTAACCGTAGCCTTCAAAACAGAAGCCGAAAAAGGCAACTACATAACCATAGAAAACCTAAACCAGGCCAAACCAGGCAGAATAACAGAAACCGAAGAGATTCCACTGCCCCCCGTCCAATTCCAAAGAACAGCCTCCTACATAGCAACCGCAGCAACCACCATAGCCCTTGCAATATCAGCCTTTCTATACATCAGATACAAGCCAGCAGCCCCACCCACAAAGGTCATAGAAAAACTCACCGCCCCGTATAAGGAACTAATAGCAAAAACAACACAAAAACCGCCAGAAACAAAAACAACAATAGAAACTGAAAGCCTCGAAGACCTCGCCAAAATAGCAGAAATCCTCGCAAGACCCATATTCTACACCACAGAAGGAGGAGAACACACCTTCTACATAATAGACAACAACACAAAATACCAACACAAAACTAAAGCTTAACCAGACCGTAGAGGACGACAACAATTGAGCGCAGTTGAAAGCAAGCGTCCAATTTTTTGCGATAAGGATGGTAATGGAAGGATAAGCTTGAAAAATGCCTGCAAACAGATGACAGAATCGTGCTCCTCGCCTTGGGCGACGTGAAATACCAACTGTTAAGCTATCTGAACAAAAGAAAAGACATAGAAATACTGAAGCTTGAAACAAGACACATGAAAAAGCGAGAAAAGGGCACAGGACTTAAAGTCACAGTTAGAAAACGCAGGCAACCAAAACCACCCAAAAACGAATAAACCCTTTTGTTTTTGCTATTCCTAAATTTTTCCGTGCACTCTTTCTGTTATTAGGCTTATGCTTTTTGCGTATCTTTAATCATGGAGCCATTATGACATGGGCTCCGTTTTGAGATTGAAAATGAAAAATTAATTAAGTCGGATGGAGAAAACATATGTGGTGGTAGGTAGGTTTGGCGAAAACGGTTACAATACCTGAAGAATTGTTGAAGGATCTTTATGTGGGTTTGGCGAGGGTTGAAGAGGTTTTGGCAACACTTGAGGAGTTAATGGATAGGGAAGGTTTAGAGAGGATACGTAAGGCAGAGGAAGAGTATAGGCAGGGAAAGTTTGAGACTGTTCGGAACAGCGGTGAAATTGAGAGATTACTGAGTGAATAACGCTTGCCATATAAAGCGGCTTTAACAAGAAACTTTCTCAGACAGCTAAAGAAGCTGCCTGAAAACGTTAAGAATAGGGTTTTAAAGGCTGTTGACGAACTGATTTGCAACCCGTTTTTAGGAGTTAGGCTACGAGGTGAACTCGGGGGAAGATGGAGGTGGAGAGTTGGCAAGTACAGAATCATATACAGAATTGACCAAACATCAAAGCTTGTCATTTTCTTGGATGTAGATCTCAGAAAAAAGATTTACGAATAACTCCCACAGTACCTTTGATTCACCTTTTGTTTTTAACCTTGTTAAATTTAAACCCTTCCGTGCACTCTTTCTGTTATTAGGGCTCATGCTTTTTGCGTATTCCATGAACGCCTGGCGCAGTACTTCGCTTTCATCCAAACCTAAACTTTGGCATATGCATTCAAGCATGCGCTTCTGCTCAGGCGTTAAATAAACTTTAACAACTTTTCTTGCCATATGAGGGCCTTTCCAAGGTACCACGCACAATTTCAATATAAAAAACGTTTCTTTTCCTAAAAGCGTCCAGGATTGTGGTTGAAAACGCCCCGGGAAGAAACAGAACAGGTTTTAGTTCGGTTTCGGTAATATTTTAAACAACCAACTGTTTTTCAGTTGCTACGCGCTCCATCCAAAAAGAGACTGCGTGGCATCAAGAGGATTTTATTTATGTCCAAACATAAACGATCCGAAGAAGCTGCTGAGAGGCGCCGTGCTAAAAGCCGGTTGCGCAACTTAATCCTTGCCTCAAGCTTTCACGATGCCCGGCGTTGCGAGAGTGTCTCTCTCGTTTCCCGCATGGACATGCTGGACATTGCAGGCGTTGACATGCGGGTCAGCGACGTACCTGATGTTGTGAAGGGCGAGGTTCTTGTTGACAGTCGGGGGCAGGGAAGTTTTCAGCGGTGAAAAAAGGTAGGTATAGGGGTAGGTGGTCAGATGCGGTTAATTTGAAGTCATCTGAGAGGGTAGCCCTATATCTACTGAAAATGCGTCGCGTTGCTCAAGGGCTACTGTTGAAGGGGGGAAACAAATTCCGTGACCTACTTTCCCGTTTAAACAGGGGCCCTATTGTAGGCTGGAATGATTGTTCTCAGAAATTCCGTGCCCTTCAACCAGAGTTTTCATAATATAGGCTCCTTTTTGAAGAGAGAAAATTGGGTGTCTGAAAACTTGCTTCACCCAGAATTTTCACGGGAAGAGACCGTAAGGGCTCCTGTTTGCAGATAGAAGATTTTTGCGCCCTACTGAACGGTTCATGAAAAAGGGCCCATAAGGGCTCCTGTCTACAGAATGCAGGTTTAATGTGCCTTTCAACAGGACCCTGCTTGAAGGGAGCAGCTGAGGGTTTCTGCACTGAAAAGCCCAGCCTGAACCGTTCAGAAAGGCTCGCTCGTGAACATGGGCCCTGTTCCGGAAGCTTATGAATGGCGAAAGTTGTTGACAGTCGAGGCCAAGGAAGTTTTCAACGGTGAAGGAGGAGGGGTAGGCGCATTTTGCGGGGCCGTTTGACTGTCAAAATGAGGGTATGGGAGGGATCTCATTAAAGGCTGAAAAAATGTCTATGAGAAGGTAGCCCTATACCTAGCTAAAATGAATTCACACTTTGATTTTCAACAGCAGCTTTCATGATCAGCAGCAGCTGAAAAACTTAGGTGAAAGTGGAACAATAAAGGGCGATCCAGGCTTTATTGTTCTGATTGGAGGCGAATTTTCCAGCTTCGACGCACGACTAATCGCGATTGAATGGAACATCCTCCGTGACCTGAAGAAAAGAGCAGAAAGAATCTTTGACGCCACAGATAGCTCCATAAGCTCAAACTACTATCAACAGAGACTAAAGCTAGCCAGAAAACTGGGAAACCCCAGACTACTAAAAATTGGATTCCACACTTTCAGGCACTGGAAACTCACGATGGTAGCTCATGAATTCAGAGATCCCTTCTACGTTCAAGAGTTTGCAGGCCACAGAGACATTAAATCGACAATGCTCTACATTCACCTAGAAAAACAGATCTACCAGAAAGGCGCCGCAGAAGAATTTCACGTAGCCACAGCCAAAACAGTGGAAGACGCCTCTAAGCTGGTAGCTTCTGGCTGGGAGTTTGTCCATGAATATCAGGAAGTAATGATCTATCGCAAACGCAAATAGTGTCGTAAGAAATAACCTATATTCCCCTGTAATAAGTCATAAATCGTAATATAGGTTAAATCTTTTAAAGCTCCTAAGCTATAATCAGAGCAGAAACTAAAGGTTGAGTGTACTGAAATGGTGAAAAGTAGAGACGAGG
>PEWI01000202.1 GCA_002779555.1 Candidatus Bathyarchaeota archaeon CG07_land_8_20_14_0_80_47_9
GACCAGACTGAATACTACTACGTCGAAGTGGTCTACTTCGCCGATCCCACTCCGTCGTGGTCATCACCAGTCTTCAACCTGAACTGCTACGCCAAGGTCAAGTCGCCAATCACTGGTCTTGCAGTGGTTTGGCTTCACGACAAGGACTTCGGTGCATGGTACATAGGCGCATTTGCACAGCTCAAGAGAGTATGCGGCGGCTCACGCGACGTCCGCTTGCGTTAGAAACCCTCGTAGACGGACTCTCATCCCCCTTTTTGTTTGTTCAATGAAGCAGAGGCTATACCCATCGGAAAGAAGTAGATGCGTACTTTTGGTAGCGGGGGCTAGATTTGAACTAGCGATCTCTGGGTCTCTCGGAGCCTCTAAGCTCTTATGAGCCCAGCGGGTTAATCCTGGCTACCCCACCCCGCTGCCTTTCCACTTGACAACTCTCTTCTCGAATCCTTTTAGAAAATACAAGCCTATAATATATTAGGATTCTCATTGCAAAAACATTTTAGTATCACACACGCGTTATCGACCTTGGTGCATGCAGGATGGATAGACCATATTTCCGCCAGACCTCCAAACCAGCTCTTGAAAATCCGATATTCGTTCAAGGCCTTCCAGGCTTCGGAAATGTTGGAAAAATTGCTGCCCATCTTCTGACAAGGTTCTGTGGTGCGAAACCCTTTGCGGAGTTATATTCTCCTTCTTTTCCTGATTACGTCTCAGTCAATTCTAAAGGGATTTGTCATCTGCCAAGGTACGAGTTCTATTCTGCGTCTATGGAAAAAAACGATTTCATCATCATGACAGGGGACACCCAACCCTCTTTTGACGACGTTGTCGCACATTATGAAGTGTGCAGTAAGACGTTAGATCTTGTTGAGGAACAGCATTGCAGCTTCATCGTGACGATCGGTGGGGTTCCGATTACTGAAGAGAAGGCACAAGTGTATGTCGCTGCTACTTCGCCTAGACTTGCATTGGAGTTCATGGAGAAAGGGGCAGTGATATACAGCAAGGGCAGGATTGTGGGAGCTACTGGCTTAATGTTAGGGCTTGCGAAAGAACGCGGTTTAGAGGGCATCTGCTTGCTCGGCGCGACAACAGGGTTCAAAGCAGACCGCGGGGCAGGTTTTTCAGTGTTCAAGTTTCTCATGAAAGCTTTGGGAAATGAGGTAAAGGAAGGGTTATAAGAGAAAACGTCAATTTTAAGTCATCATTGGAAGGTGGGCTCATGAGTGAAGAAAAACAGAAAACCGGAGGCTCAAGTCGGTTAGATCTGAGCTCAAAATATTGGAAAGCATTTCTTGTAGTGCTGGCAGCCATTCTGACTTTCGGCGGACCGTACGCGGTGTACGTGCTGGTGAATATGCTTGAACTAAGTTATGTTGTTTCAGTCACGGCGGGGTTTGTTCTTTTTGCCGCTGGTCTAATACTCATTTGGTATTTGATTAGGAAAAAGGTTATTTCCTAAGCAAAAAGCGTTTTTTGCCTCAGATACCCTAGAGTACATCATCTCTTCAGACATTTAGACTCGTCATCGGCAGTTTAGAAGTGCCTATCGAACGTTAAAAGTTGTTCGGTTATGGACAGAGTTCAGCAAAGCATATAAAATATGCTGAAAGATATAACAGTTATGCAAGAGGACAAAGAGAAGAAACTCGAGGAAATGATGAAGAAGAGCGACCAATCAGCTAGAAGGACGACAATAATCTTAGAGAAGGAAGAAAGAGAATATGTCGACTCCCTAATCAAGGAAGGAAAAGAACCTGGAATAAAACCCCTCATCTCCAAAATGCTGGACGTCTACAGAAGCATGGGCATCTACGACTGGCGTTTCCCAGGAGAATACTACTGCGGCATAAGCCGCGTAGCCTTCATCAATGTGGAACTGATCAACATACTCATCCAGCATGCACCAAAGGAACAAGGGCGCGAGATTGGCGTTCAGATGGGCCAAGCTTTGAAAGTCTCTATGGAAGCAACCCTCGGGATTCAAACGTCAAGCCGCGAAAAGTGGCAGGAAGTCTTCAAGCGTCTCAGAGTGCAAGGTTTCGGCGACTTCTACCTGAAAGACAAGTACATACTCATAAAAACACCATTCATAAATGAACCTGAAATCTTGGCTGGTCTCTTAGAAGGCTTACTTTGCATCGAGTTGGATGCGAAAACCTCCGTTTCACCGTTCGTCTTCGAAATCAAAGAAACACCGAAAGCAGCGGTAAACGAGTAAACCATATACCCGCAGAAAGACTTACACTGAAGCTGGGAAGGGAAGAGCGAATGCCACTGCATGAAGCCATGCTGTACGAAAAAGCTGGAGATAGCAAGGTTAAATGCAGTTTGTGCGCTAGAAGATGCCTCATAAACGAGAGCGGAACAGGCTTCTGCCTAGTGAGAAAAAACGAGGGCGGCTCGCTTTTTTCGCTAAACTATTCGAAGGCAATATCTGCATGTATAGATCACATAGAAAAGAAACCGCTTTCCCACTTTAACCCTGGTTCTTTAGTAATGTCTATTGCTACAGTCGGCTGCAACTTTCGCTGCCAGTTCTGTGATAACTGGATGATAAGCCAAGAAAAAGAGATAGCAGGCCACCATTTTCCTCCAGAGGAAGTTGTTAAGGCCGCGCGGGACAACGGGTGTCAGGGGGTAAGTTACACCTACACGGAACCGACAATATTTTTTGAATACGCCTATGACACAGCCAAGCTCGCCAGACAAGTAGGATTCTTCAACACTTTCGTGACGAATGGTTATATGACGCCAAAGGCCGTGAAAACAATAGCACCATACTTGGATGCAGCAACGGTGGACTTCAAGGGCGGTGCGGACCCCGAATTCTACAAGGTCTTCTCCGCCGTTCCGTCAGTAGAGCCGATCTTTGAAGCTTTGAAGGAGATGAAGAGAAACGAAATCCACATAGAAGTCACGAACTTGGTTGTCCCTAAGACTGGAGACTCAATTGAGCGAATAAAGGGACTCGCAACGTGGCTAAAGGACGCGCTGGGCAAGGACACGCCGTTCCACTTACTGCGCTTCCACCCAGATTACAAGTTGACCACGATTCCAGCCACTTCGATTGAAACCTTGGAGAAGGCGTACGCCGCAGCCAAAGACGCAGGTCTGAACTATGTATACATTGGAAATGTGCCGGGACACTCATGCGAAAACACCTACTGTCCCAACTGCAATGAACTGGTCATCAAGCGTTATGGTTTTGAAATCACAAAATGGAATCTGACAAAGGACTTACGCTGCCCCGTCTGCGGACACGACGTGCCCATTAAAGGTAAACTGCACGCAAGCGGGTACGGTTACCCTTACGCATTGTTCTAGATCGAAAATCTCATCACATAAATCAGTGTTTGTGTTAGTTTATTATTGAGCTAATTATGTGGAGGATTCTGAGGCCCGACGCAGCAGCTGTCCTAAAAGATAAGAAAGCACAAACAAGCTTGGCCAGATATTTTGCTGCTTTCCAAGATGAGAGGCCCGCGAAGTTTATGATAGCCAAAAAGCTTCCTGCGCAATTCGGCGAAAACGATTCGATAGAACAACTTTGGCAGGAGCATGAGAGCTTGACTGAGCACTTTCGGGAAGTCGAAGGCAAGATTGACGCAGGCGAAGAAGACTTGAAGCAAAAGCCTTTTCCTCGAAAGTCTTACTTGGAATTGAAAGCTGAAATCGCAAGAAAAATCCTGCAAAAATGCTATTTTTGCGCGCGCAGATGCAAAGTCAACAGAGTCGAAGGCAAGATGGGCTACTGCAAGTGCGGTTCAGAAATTGAGGTTTCAAGCATTTTTGAGCATATGGGCGAGGAACCTGAGCTTGTGCCGTCTGGAACCATCTTCACGATGGGCTGTACGATGCGTTGCAAGCACTGTCAGAACTGGACAATCTCTCAATGGATCGAGAAGGGACAAGTCTACACGCCAAAAGAGTTGGCAAGAGAAGTGGAAAATCTGAGGCGAAACGGTTGCAGAAACGCCAACCTCGTTGGAGGCGAGCCAACGCCGTGGCTACCGCAGTGGCTTGAAACCTTCAAACATGTAAATGTAAACGTCCCCGTCGTCTGGAACTCAAACAGCTACTACAGTCCCGAGACTGCTCAGCTTCTGGCAGGGTTTGCTGACGTTTACTTGCTGGACTTCAAGTACGGGCCAGCTGACTGTGCTGAAAGGATTTCTGATGCTCCAGAGTACTGGCCGGCCTGTACGCGTAATCATCTGTTGGCCAAGAAATATGGCGAACTCATAATACGGGTATTAGTCTTGCCGAACCATCTGGAATGTTGCCTGAAGCCGATCATGAAATGGATAGTTGAGAATCTCGGTGTAGAGACTAGAGTCAATGTTATGTCCCAGTATAGGCCAGAGTGGCGTACACGTGAAATCCCAGAGCTGAACCGAAGACTTGACAACCATGAAATGGCGATGGCACTTCAGTTGGCGAAAGAGACGGGTCTGACAAATTTCATCACATAGACCGCTATGCAGCCTTGGACAAGAACTGAGCGAAACCTATTTCTCAAAGCATATTCACTCATACAAAAGGACCAAGTGACCAACATGTCATACTGCCCAGAATGCGGCGGCGAAATGCAATACATGATAGGAACCAAACACTACGTTTGCAAAAGCTGCGGGTTGTCTGTGACGCAACAGGAACTGATGGAGCTTAGAGAGAAGCTGAGACCAAACGAGGAAACCGCGGAAGAAGAGCGAGAAAGAAAAAAGAAAGAATACTTGAAATGGTACCTCAGCAAGAAAAAATAGCCCCAGAACTTCAGCTTTTCAAACGGTGGACCAGCAAACAGCATAAAAGATTGACAGATTCTTACCTTCTCACACTCAGTCGAGGCTGATTTAGTTGGGCAAGCAGATAGAAATAATCTGTGTCGGAAACGAGCTTTTGATTGGCAAAATAGTAAACACGAACGCCCATTGGCTAGCCAAGCGAGCTACTTCATTAGGAATGACGGTTAAAAGGGTGACTGCTGTAAGCGACGACGTTGCCGAAATCGCAACTGTGGTTCGCGAGTCGCTCAAGCGAAAACCCAAGCTCATAATAACGACAGGCGGACTAGGCCCAACTTTTGACGACAGGACCCTAGAAGGGATAGCCAAGGCCCTGAACCGCGAGCTAGAAGTCAATCAGAAAGCCTTGGGAATGGTCAGGAAAAAGTACGAAACCTACGCCAAAGAGGGAAAAATCGAAGAAGTTGAGTTGACGCCTCCCCGAGTCAAGATGGCGAAGCTCCCTGAAGGATCGAAACCCCTGCCCAACCCTGTTGGCACGGCCCCAGGCGTGGAGACAAAGGTTGGAGGAACGTTTTTGATAGCCTTGCCTGGCGTTCCTTCTGAGATGGATGCCATTTTTGAAGAATCTGTGGCGCCTCTAATCAAGAAGGAAGCAGGAGCGACTGTGTTTTTTGAGAGGAGCGTATTCGCTGACGGTATTATGGAGTCGGCGTTGGCTCCCTTGATTGACGAGGTGATGCATGACAACTCATGCGTTTACATAAAGTCGCATCCGAAGGGTCAGGAGAAGAAACCGCATTTGGAAGTGCATTTTTCAACAACGACAAAAAATCATGAAACTGCTAGGAAATGTGTCGACGTTGCAGTGGCTCAGCTCTCGCAACTT
>PEWI01000009.1:0-599 GCA_002779555.1 Candidatus Bathyarchaeota archaeon CG07_land_8_20_14_0_80_47_9
ACCTACGCTCGGCGCACCACAACATTCTGTTTCATCCATATAATCCAAACACGTTGCACCAGTCGCCTCGATCAACGTCTTCAGAGTCTTCGGGTCTTCTGGGTCATCAAAACCGATGAACTCTTTCGGCCTCAGAATATGGCAACCATTGTGCTCAGCAACCTTGAGCATGGTGAGCGGCTTGACAACCGAGTCCTTTACTTTCTCCAGCCCCACGTCTTCGATTAACACTTGCATCAGATGCTTTGCATCCACGGTTCCCTTGAACTCTAACCCTGCCTCTTTCAAGTGACAGTTAATCTCGTCGCGTAAAGCCTTGTCTTCCTTCAACATCTTGTTAACCTTCTTCAAAGTGCCCGCGCAGCCAGGACACAGCGTGATAATGTTCAAGCCTTTCTGCTCGGCCAACGCAAGGTTCCGCGCTGCCAGAATAAGCATCATCTCGTGACTTACGGGATCAAGCGGAAGCCCGCAACAGTTGAACTCGGGCATCTCAACAAGCTCTACCCCAAGCTTTCCAAGAATCTTCCGCGCTGAAACTTCGAAGGCAGCCACACGGTAGGGGATTACACAGCCGAGAAACATCAGATACTTGCTCT
>PEWI01000009.1:613-5753 GCA_002779555.1 Candidatus Bathyarchaeota archaeon CG07_land_8_20_14_0_80_47_9
CACCTTTCTTCTCCACGTGCTTGAGAAAGTGCACAGTTCGGAGTGTCTTGCCCAAACTCTCAGGGTTACCCTTCGGCAAAGGTGGCAGTCCCAAGCTTTCTCTCTTCTTCAACCTTAGCTCTGGAATCTTGTAAGCGTAGCCTGACTCAAGTATGCTTGAACACTGCTCCTTAAACACTTGCGGGATGTGACCCCGCTCCGCTGCCAAGTTCCGTAGCACGCGTATGACGCTGGCAACCTCAACGTCCTGTGGACAACGGTCTGTACAAGTGAAGCATGACGCACAAAGCCACAAGGTGTCGCTGTTCAACACTCTGTCTTTCAGTCCGAGCTGTGTCATGCGAATGATCTGTCTGGGCCTGTAAGTGTCGCTGAATCTTGCAATGGGACAATCCGATGTGCATGTACCGCACTGGAAACATCGCATCAGTTTTTCTCCGCCATGCATCTTTGAGATTTCATACTTGAACTTTGAATCAATCTCCGAGGATTTTATCGGCCTTTGCACTGCCTCAGTCATTAGGCTTCAACCTCCTTCGCTTTCAATGGGTTCGGTCCCAACTTCTTGATCTCTTCGACCATGTCTCGCACTATGGCTGCGAATCGGTCTCCCTCGCTTGCCGAAAGCCATTCGAGCCGCAAGCGTTCGGGTTCAATGCCAAAGTCTCTCAGCACCTTCTTCAACAGAGTTACTCGTCTTAACGCCTTGAAGTTGCCGCTGATGTAATGGCAATCTGAGGGAAGGTGGCAGCCGGCAACGAGTACACCGTCGGCGCCGTCCTTGAAAGCTTCAAGAATAAATGAGGGGTCTATTCTCCCAGTGCACATCACGCGGATGATTATTATGTTTGGAGGATACTGAATTCTACTCACTCCAGCGAGGTCGGCGGCTGCATAACTGCACCAGTTGCAGAGGAAACCGATGATTTTGGGTTCAAACTTCTTCTCGTCACTCATGCTTTTGCCTCCAATAACGCGGCCTTAACCTGAGCCAGTATTTCTTCTGTGGTGAAGTGCCCCATTGTGATGGCTTTAGTTGGACAAGCCGTACCGCAGGCTCCGCAGCCCTTGCACAAGGCTTCAATCACGTGTGCAAGGGTTTTGCCGTCTTTGTCTTTCATTTCAACTGCACCGTACGGGCATAGATATTCACAGATTCTACAACCACTACATAAATCTTCAGATACATTCGCAACAATTCCTTCCATCTCAAGCGACTTCTTAGACAGTATGGTTGTCGCTCTTGCCGCAGCCGCGCAAGCCTGAGCAATGCTCTCTTCAATGTACTTCGGCGAATGCGCCATTCCACAGAGGAAAATGCCGTCAGTTGCAAAGTCCACTGGTCGAAGTTTCATGTGAGCTTCTAGGAAAAACCCATCCTTTGTTAGCGGTACCTTAAGCATTTCTGCAACATGCTTGTTGTCAGGGTTCGGTACTGTTGCAGCACTCAGGACCACGACGTCTGGCTCAACCTCAACTTCCTCCTTTATCACAGGCTCCCAGAAAGTAACCTTAAGCTTCCCATTTTCATCTGCAACCTGCGGCTTTCTCTCATCCTCGTAGTTGATGAACATGACTCCTTTCATCGCGGCTTCGCGGTAATAGTCTTCCTTGAAGCCATACGTTCTGATGTCCTTGTATAGAACGTAGACTTCTGTCTTCGGGCTTACCTCCTTGATTTTCAGGGCGTTTTTCATGGCTTGGCCACAGCAGATCCTTGAACAGTTTGGCCTTTCCTCGTTTCTGGCGCCAACGCATTGTATCATGACAACGTTCTTAGCCTTGAAGGCTCCTTTCGCGATTTTCTCTTCAAGCTCGTGTTGTGTTATGATTCTCGTGTCTTTGCCGTATAGGTACTCCGTCGGCTTGTACTCAACCGCACCTGTGGCTACTATTACAATGCCGTGTTCAATCTCCTTCTCCTTGCCGTTCTGCTGTCTTATCTTGGACTTGAAGTTGCCCACAAAACCGTAGACATCAACAACTTCCGCGCCAGTGTAAACGTGTATCCTGTCGTTCTCCATGACCGACTTGACTAGAGAATCAAGCTTCTTCTTCGGGTCATCTTCCTTTTCCAACAAGTACCTTGGAGTCATACGTCCCAGCAGAAATTGTCTGAGTCACTCTATGCGCGGATGGAACATAACCGAGGCTGTGCGATATTGAAGAACACGGTGTCAGCAACCCATGCGGTTACACCGTGGTTAGAGGAATTTTCGTATAGAGCCCGATGGTGTTTGTTGAAGGGACCACCAAAATAGGACCAAAACATCAGATGCACGGGCATGATAAACACGAAACTTTTTCCAACAGATACGTGAAACTGGAAGATCAAAGATTTATAAGCAGTCGGTTCATACTTAAGCTAACTTAAAAAGGTGTGTGGAAAATGAGTTCAAAAGCTCCTCCTGAAATCGCTCAAACGATGTGCGAAGTAGGCTGCAAAAAAACTCAGTTGAAGCTTGGCAAGATGTTTGTTCTAGCGATACTGGCTGGAGTGTACATAGGCTTCGGTGGCCAACTCATGACCACCGTAAAAGTTGGTTTAGCTGATAAGCTTGGCACGGGCTTCGCAAGCTTCCTCGGTGGTGCAGTATTCTCTGTGGGACTGATGTTAGTCGTTATCGGTGGCGCTGAACTTTTCACAGGAAACAATTTGATCATTATGGCATGTTGCAGCAAAAAAGCAGCAGTTAGCGGCCTCTTGAAGAACTGGGTCGTCGTCTATATCGGAAACTTTGCTGGTTCCCTATTGCTGGCTCTCATAGTGTTCGGCGGATTCTATGCCTACAGAGACCCAGGAAGCATGGGCAGTCTTGCGCTGGGAATTGCATACGCAAAGGTGAACCTTTCTTTCGTTGAAGCATTGTGCAGAGGAATCTTGTGCAACTGGCTAGTGTGCTTGGCAGTATGGCTCGCTGCTTCATCACACGACACTGTCGGGAAGGTATTCTCCATTTTCTTCCCGATCATGGCATTTGTCGCTATGGGATTTGAACACAGCGTCGCAAACATGTACCTTATTCCAATTGGTCTGTTTCTAAAGGATTGGGCAGGTTTGAGTGCTAGTGCTAACTTGACTTGGGCAGGCTTTATACAATACAACCTGATTCCTGTGACTATCGGAAACATAATCGGCGGCGCCTTCTTCGTAGGAGTACTCTACTGGTACGTCTATATGCAAGGCAAAAAAGAATAAACCCACACATTTTTTATTTTTGATTCAAGATGAGCAGTACCTCACTTCTGCTTCTTCATTTAAAATGTCAATTTCCAATATTGATTAGACAGCTTTCTGCACATAAAAAATATTAATGTCATCAACATTTTATAACATCCTATTTCAATTAAGGATGACGGAAATATGCCAATAAGCTTAGAATATAAAGCTAAAAATGAGCTCCTTCAGAAATTCCCGAAAATAGAAACATGCCTCAAATGTAACACATGCGCTCTAGTATGTCCTGTGCAATATGCTGGATTTTCGCCCACAAACACCTATGTTAACAATATTTTCAGCACCCAAGAACCTGAAAAAAACCCAAACATATGGCTTTGCGCATCATGTCACAAATGCGAGGAAATATGTCCATATGAGGTAAAACCTCTTGAAGTAATAGAAGCCCTAAAAGATGAAGCGTTTGAAAAAGGTTATGCTCCAGAAGCTATACGAGAAGAAATAAATCAAGTTTTGACAACGGGCTATGCATTTCCGATTTTTCAATCGCTTCACTTCATTAACAGAGAACGCGAGAGAAGAGGATTAAAACCTCTCGGCGAAAGAAAAGTCGGTGAAATCAAAAAAATTGCCGGAAAAACCGGGCTTGAAAACAAAATGGCTGGATGGAAAAAGAAATGACCAAAAAATATGCGTTCTTCAGAGGATGTTTCGTGCCAGTTAGATTACCACACATAGAGGCTGTTGCTCAGAAAGTTTTTTCAGACATGGGCATCTCGCTAGTTAACCTCGATGACTTTACATGCTGCCCAGAACCCGTTGGGGTTGGTATAAACGACAAAATGACGTGGTTATCCATTGCAGCACGAAATCTTGCAGTTGCAGAAGAAAACGGATTAGATATCATTACAGTTTGTAACGGTTGCACCTACACGTTAAGACACGCATCCCACGCTTTGAACTCAAACAAACAATTGAGGGATAAAGTGAATGGGATTATTTCAGACACTGGACATGCTTACAAGGGAAATGCAAAAGTAAGTCACTTCCTTGAAGTATTAATGAATGATATAGGCACAAGAAAAATGAAGAGCGCCGTTAAGTATCCTCTTTCCAAACTTACCATAGCAACCCACACTGGCTGTCATATTCTCAGTCCAAAAGAGATCATGGAATTTGATAACCCGTTTGACCCAACTACTTTGGATGAGTTGGTTATGATTCTCGGTGCTACACCAGCAGATTACGACAAGAAAACATTGTGTTGCGGATGGGCCCTCATGACCTATGGTTCGCGTGAAGGCGCTTATGCATTACTCAAAGACAAACTTGGCAACATGAAATTGGCGCAAGCTGATTGCCTAACTGTGGTGTGTCCTCAATGCTTCTATCAGTTTGACATGGGACAATGGATCGCTTCTCGAAAGGATATACCACAATACAACTTGCCCGTGTTGTTTTATCTACAGCTTCTAGGCTTAGCCATGGGTTACAACCTTCAAGAAATTGGTTATGACTCACATAAGGTCAAGAATCCAGAGTTTGAAAATAAAATCAAAATGAGGTGAAGCTTACATGAATAAAGTTAAAACAACTTGCACATACTGCGGAACCGGTTGCACACTTTACTTAAAAGTCCGTAATGGAGAAGTTGTTGGAGTCCTACCAGATGAAAGTGGTCCTGGAGAGGGTAGACTATGCATTAAAGGTTGGAGTGCTCATGAATTCATTCATCATCCTGACCGTTTGAAAAACCCGTTGATAAAAGGAAAAGATGGGAAATTCAAAGAAGTCGACTGGGATACTGCACTTTCTCTTGTAGCTGAAAAATTGGCGACGATAAAAAAAGAGTTCGGCAGCGACGCTATAGGAGTCTTTGGCTCAGCCAAAGCCACAAACGAAGAGAATTTCTTAATTCAAAAGTTCGCTAGGGCAGTATTAGGGACAAACAATGTTGACCAC
>PEWI01000162.1 GCA_002779555.1 Candidatus Bathyarchaeota archaeon CG07_land_8_20_14_0_80_47_9
GACATTTCGCACTTTCGCAGGTTGACGTTGGAAGAAGTGCAAAAGATTGAGGTACTGGCGAACCAAGCGGTTTTGCGAAATATTCCAGTTGGGACCGCGTGGCTGCCGAGGAACGAGGCAGAAAGTCGTTATGGTTTCAGGCTTTATCAAGGCGGCGCAGTGCCTGGCAAGGAGATTCGTGTTGTGAGAGCAGGAGACTGGGATGTTGAAGCTTGCGCAGGAACACATTTGAAGAACACTGGCGAGATCGGGTTCATCAAGATCACCCACTCGGAAAGGGTTCAAGACGGCGTGGAAAGACTGACCTATTCAATTGGGATTCCAGCAGTGAAAGCTGTGCAGGAAAACGAGAGGTTGCTTGTGAAGCTTTCAGAGACTTTGAATGCCCCGCTCGAGAAGCTCGACAAGACGGTGGAGAAGCTTGCAAGAGAGTTGAAGGAGGCAAATGCTGAGCGGAGAAAGCTTATCAAGGAGTTGGCAGAGCGTGAAAGCACTGGTTTAGGAACAAGAACTACTGAAGAAACGGAAGAGATGAACGGGATCAAGCTTGTGAAGCGTGATTTTATGGATTCGATTGATGTTGACCGTATGGTTGAAACGGCAAGCGAAATCATCAAGAAGGATGAGGCAACAGTCACGGTGTTTTATGGATCGGACGGCAAGAATGCGAGAATAATGGTGATGGCTGGAAAAGCAGCACTTAAGAAAGGAGTGAACGCTGGCACAATAGCGAGAGAAGCCTCAGGGATGATAGGGGGAGGAGGTGGCGGAAAACCAAACTTCGCTCAGGGCGGCGGGACGCAAATCGATAAGCTGCCTGAAGCCGTTGTGAAGGCGGAGGAGACCCTAAGAAAGCAGCTGAAGGCTTAATGCAGGAAGTTTCTATGAAGTATAGAAGATTCGGAAAACTGAACTGGAAAGTGTCAGCATTGGGATTCGGGGCAATGCGGCTGCCCATCATCGGCGGTGAAGCTGGGAGGATTGATGAGCCTGAAGCGACCGAGATGATAACATATGCCATTGACCAAGGTGTGAATTACATAGACTCAGGCTACACTTATCACAGAGGAAACAGTGAAACTCTGCTCGGCAAAATCCTGAAGGAAGGATATCGTGAGAAAGTAAAGGTAGCCACTAAGATGCCGACTTGGCTCGTCAAATCCCACCAGGATATGGACAAGTGCCTGAACGAGCAGCTCAGCAAGCTTCAACTAGATCACCTCGATTTCTACCTGCTCCACGACCTAAACAAGGAACGATGGCAAAGACTCACGGAGCTGGACGTCCTCTCGTGGGCTGAGAGGAAAATGGATGAGGGAAAATTCGAGCATTTTTGCTTCAGCTTCCACGACGAATACGAAGTGTTCAAGAACATCGTAGACAGTTATGAGCGGTGGACGCTTTGCCAAATCCAATACAACTACGTGGATGCTGGATACCAAGCAGGCATAAGAGGGCTGAAGTACGCGGCTTCCAAGGGTCTTGCAGTCGTTGTCATGGAGCCAATAGCAGGGGGAAGACTAGCCATCAAGCCCCCGAAAGAAATTCAGACCATGTGGGACGAATCTGGCATTAAGAGAACAGCTGCGGAGTGGGCTCTCCAATGGGTGTGGAATCAACCTGAGGTGTCAGTTGCCCTCAGCGGAATGAGCACGATGAAACAGGTCGTGGAAAACGTGAAAAGTGCAGACCGCTCTGGTCCAGGTCTCCTTACTGAGAAAGAACTTGAACTCATCAATCGGGTCTCTCAGAAATATCGAGAACTGGGCTTCATCGGATGCACTGGCTGCGGCTACTGCACGCCGTGCCCTGAGGGAGTAAGCATACCTCAAATAGTCTCGTTCTTTAACGAGTTCTTTGTGAAGAACAGAAGCGATGAGGTCAGGAAGAAGTACTTGCAGCAGATTGCGCCTGAATGCCGAGCCGCGAGATGCGTCAAATGTGGAAAATGCGAGGAGCTCTGTCCACAGCAGTTGTCAATACGAGAAATTTTGAGCAGAGCCAATTGGCTCTTCGAACAGGAGACTTGACAAGGTCTTCAAAACTTGATATAGCCGTAAAGATCAGCAAAAATAGTAAAGGTTTAATGTTTGTTTGTGCTGTTTAGTCTAGTGGTGTTAAACGTGAGGAATAGTGTTCTCTGTCCGTGATAACAAAACCTTTAATACGCCACGAATTCACTCAAAAAGCTTTATGGAATTTTTGAAAGCAATCGAAGAAAAATGGCAAGGAAAATGGGAGAAAGCCAAGATTTTCGAGGCCGATCCTGACCCGAAAAAACCAAAATACTTCATAACCGTGGCCTACCCGTACCCAAATTCTCCCCAGCACATCGGCCACGGAAGAACCTACACCTTAGCAGACGTGCACGCACGGTACATGCGGATGCGTGGCTATAACGTGCTCCTGCCAATGGCGTTCCACTATACAGGCACACCTGTTTTGGCAATGGCCAAGCGCTTGGCAGACAACGACAAGAACCTCATCCACGACTTCATCAAAGTCTACAAGATTCCTGAAGAGAAACTGAAAGAACTCACCGACCCCATGGCCATGGCATGGCACTTCCACCAAGAAATCAAAACTGGAATGAAAGAAATAGGGTACAGCATCGACTGGAGACGCGAATTCACAACTATAGACCCACACTACAACCGCTTCATAGAATGGCAATTCCAAAAACTGCGCCAAGCAGGATACATAAGCCGTGGAAGCCACCCAGTAGGCTGGTGCCCAAAAGACGGAAACCCTGTCGGTCAGCATGACACAGTTGGCGATGTGGAACCAGAAATAGCCGAATTTACACTCATAAAATTCAAGCAAAACAACCTCGCCTTCCCAACAGCCACACTGCGCCCTGAAACAATCTTCGGCGTAACAAACATCTGGCTAAATCCGAACACCAAGTACGTGAAAGCCACCGTAGACGACGAACAGTGGATAGTCAGCAAAGAATGCGTAGAAAAGCTTACGCATCTCAACCGAAAAGTCAAGGTTCTAGAAACCTTCGAAGGAAAGAAACTCGTAGGACATTACGTTGAGAACCCCGCCACAAAAACCAAAATTCCAATCCTGCCAGCAGATTTTGTCGATCCGAAAAACGCCACAGGCGTCGTCATGTCTGTCCCGGGACATGCACCATATGACTACGTGGCGCTGGAAAATCTCGGAAAGACACCTTCACAGCTGAAAGAGTATGGGTTGACACCTGAAACAATAGAGTCCGTCAAGCCAATCTCACTCATTGAAGTGCCAGGATACTCAGAGATTCCGGCCGCTGACGCCGTCAAAAAAATGAACATAAAAGAACAGACTGATCCAAAACTGGAAGAAGCAACAAAGGAAGTCTACAGACATGAATTCCACAATGGAAAAATGAAACCCAACACTGGCAAATACTCCGGCCTCTCAGTAAATGAAGCAAAAGAGAAAGTCAAGCAAGACCTGATCGCGGAAGGCAAGGCCACGACAATGTACGAGCTTTTGAACAGACCTGTACTGTGCCGCTGCAAAACAGAATGCATCGTCAAAATCGTCCAAGACCAATGGTTCATCGACTACGGAAAACAGGAATGGAAAGCCCTTGCCCACAAGAACCTAGACGAGATGGAAATACTGCCTGAAGAACTGCGGTCAGAATTCAACAATGTTATTGACTGGCTGCATGAAAAAGCCTGCGCAAGAAAATCGGGCATGGGCACACGTTTGCCATGGGACAAAAACTGGATCATCGAGTCACTGTCTGACTCCACTATCTACATGGCCTACTACACCATAGTCAAACACATAAAAGAGCACAAACTCCAGCCTGCTCAATTGACAGACGAAGTCTTCGACTACGTCTTCCTTGGAATCGGAAAAGCCACTGAAATAGCCAAAAAAGCCAAACTAGACGCAAAGATTATCGAAGAGATGCACAGCGAGTTCATGTACTTCTACCCCCTTGACAGCCGTCACTCCGGACGCGACCTAGTGCCCAACCACCTGACTTTCATGATATTCAACCACACCGCCATATTCCCAGAGAAGTTGTGGCCCCGCCAGATCGCAACGAACGGCAGCGTGATGATGGAGGGCGCAAAAATGAGCAAATCCTTCGGAAACATAATCCCCTTGCGAGAAGGCGTGGCAAAATTCGGAGCCGATCCTATCAGGCTGAGTGTCCTGTCAACAGCGGAGCTGCTGCAAGATGCCGAATTCAGCCCGGCAATAGCCAAATCCATGCGTGAGAGATTGGAACGCATATACAAGTTCACCTCCGAGGTCGCCAAGAGTTCAGGCAACGCGAAAACTTCACAAAACTTGTTGACGGCAATAGACAGATGGATGCTAAGCCGACTGCAAGAACACATAAGAAAGGCAACTGAAGCCATGGACAAACTAGCCGTACGTAAGACCATAAACAGCGTACTATATATGTTGGAGCAAGACTTCCAGTGGTACCAAAAACGCATAGCACCCCAGAAAGAAAAGAGAAAAAACACCATAGAATGCGTCTACAGGCGAGTCTTGGATGCGCAGACCCGAATGCTGACACCTGTTGCTCCTCACCTCTGCGAAGAACTGTGGGAAATGATGAGTGGGAAAGGCTTTGTCTCGCTGGCCTCATGGCCCACTGCAGACGAATCTATGTTGAACACCGAAGTCGAGGAAAATGAAGCACTAGTTAAGGACGTGCTGGAAGATACGTTGAACATCATTAAGGCAACGGGCATGACACCGAAGAAAATATACTATTACACTGCTTGCCCATGGAAATGGAAAGTCTACCTCAAAATGCTGGAGAAGGCAAGCCATGGTGAAGTGAAGATGAGCGAGGTCATGAAGGAACTGGTCGCAGAAGACGATTTGAAGAAGAACGTGAAAGAGGTCGCCAATTTTGCCCAAAAGACACTGAAAGAAGTGAACAGGATGCCTCAAGACAGAAGAGAAAGGGTGCTCAAGATGAAAGCGTTGGAGGAGAAAGCGGCGATTGAGGACGCGAAGGACTTTCTGAAACAGCGGTTGAAAGCACAAATCATGGTTTACAGCGAAGAAGATAGCCAGCGCTACGATCCGAAAAACAGGAGTATCTTGTCGATGCCGTTCAAACCCGCAATCTATATTGAATAGGCAAATGTCACAACATTCTGTTCATGGATGTCAGAGTTCGGTTATTGACCTTGATGTGGTAGTTTCTTCGACCGCTACTCGTAGTAGTCACGTAGAAGTCCTTCTCTTCACTGAGGTCACTCCCATACAACAGCGCCAAAATGGTGCGGCAAACATTAACCGTGGTTAACCTATCATCGCTAATTACCTTCTCAACTTCTTCCTGCAAAATCCTAGGGTTAACCGCGTAAACTGTTTCAGAACCCTGTCCAGTTCTCTGATAATGCATCTCCATGTCCTTCAAAAGAAACTGGACAATATCGTAATACGGTGACCTGCGACTGCGTATCAAGTCTATGTAGTTCACTAGAGGGATTGGAACCCCGCTTACCCTTATTTCCGACATGTCCCTTCCCCCCGAATATGTATAAAGCGATATCCGTTTAAAAACTTTAGGTAAACTCTTCTATAGAGGATTATTCTACCCCAATCGACCCTAGAAGCCTGCAGTCTGAGAGATAAGACTATATTTGAGGTCTTTTAAATCAAGTCGTGTGGATCCGTAGCGCAGCATGGATACGAGTTGCCATAAAGCGCGTCGGCCTTCTAAGGCTGGAAC
>PEWI01000141.1:0-1033 GCA_002779555.1 Candidatus Bathyarchaeota archaeon CG07_land_8_20_14_0_80_47_9
ATCACCGCAACCATCTCCACATAAGGCGTGCCGAGTTTTGAGTCTGTTCTGCCTAAACGTGAGTAGAGGATGAATTCGCGCATCTTGCCTTCCACGTTTAATTTGTCTCTCCGATTTTGACGATGCCTTTTTTCTTGAGCCAGAACCAGAATAGCATGTAGAGTAGTAAGTAGCCTGTTATGCTTCCTCCGAAGATTAGGGGTTCGATTCCTCTGCTGAAGGGAAACATAGTGGCGACCATAAGTATGCCGACTGCGACAAACGGTGCAGCAAAGAAGCCTGCAGTGAAAACGATGAGGAAGGTTATCATTGGTCGGATTTGAATCTTCTTTTCTGAAATGAGTATGCCTATGAATACTCCGAGTAGGATTAAGCCGATTGTGGAGACCCAGTTTGTTAGAATGTCGTATTCGCTTCCTAGAATGTTGAATTGTCTGAGAAACCATGGCAATATGAGAACCCAAAGGGCACATACAGATGCCCATAATGCCTTTGTTAAACTCATTATCTTCATGACCTCCATGTGATTTACGTGTTGTTCATTCCTAAATATTTTTTAAAGAAAAAAGGAGAGGAGTGTTCCATGTGATAGCTTGAATCCGATGTGTTTTATTCGGGTTTCAGCAGATTTAAGCTTTATGAGGAGCTTTGCAAGGGTTGTTTCTCGATTTTCTCTCAGTTGACTTTAAATTAACCGTATCTGAGACACCGCCCCTATACCTACCTTTTTTCAAGGTTGAAAAGCCCAAATCAAGCTTCTTTTCAGCAACAAAGCTTAAATCCAGCTTAGCCCACGTCAATAAGCGGCGAAGGAAGGCGCTGTTCGTCTGGGAAAGGTGAAAAACGTTGCCGCTGACAAGACAAGTAAGCTTCAAAGCAGCATTGCAGAGGGGAAACCGCATTCAGGTTCCAAAGCTGATACGTTGGCAATTCAAACTGGAGCCCCAGCAAGTCTTGAAAGTTACAGTTGACCTTGAGGAGCTAGGCTACGGCACAGAAGAGTTCTACGCAAAAATGGGAGGGGACGGCCGCA
>PEWI01000141.1:1053-1175 GCA_002779555.1 Candidatus Bathyarchaeota archaeon CG07_land_8_20_14_0_80_47_9
CTTAAACTTCTACAAGGCGAAGATGATGAGGAAAGTCTTGTGGGCTCTGTTTTGGAGGTGGAGCTTGAACCTGTAGCGGGCGCTTCTTGAAAACGAGCCCTAGAAGGGCCCTAAAATACTTG
>PEWI01000120.1:0-927 GCA_002779555.1 Candidatus Bathyarchaeota archaeon CG07_land_8_20_14_0_80_47_9
TGCCCTGTTGAGCGAAGCGGCGGTCATGGTCGCTGCCGTATTCGCAATTCGCTTCTGGAACTCTGCGGCTTCCTGCGGAGACGCTGCTTCCTCAATGGCCCTAAGTCGCGCGATCTCCTCTTCGGTCTCCGCCCGTTCGTCTGCGGGCAACTTCTTGATGGAGAGGATTCGAGCGCGGGAGTCCGGACGGAGCGGGGCCACCCGCAGGGCGGGTGGTCGGGCGAATTCGGCCAGGACCCACTCCCTGCCAGCGACGAGGATTTCGGCTACTTTCTTAGCGTGCTGCTCTTCGGCGGCTGGTCCGGAGCCAACCCAGCCAGGAAGGAGTCCGGCGCGCTCGCAGACATGGCCAATTTCTTCGCCAGCTTCAAGGGGATTGGCCCCGACCGCGATTCGGATGTGGCCGCGGACGAGTCGCCCTTACCTATCTGTAAATATGTGCGTGTAAGCGCGCGTCCAGAACGGGATTCCTCTGCTGACGGCATCGGCGATTTCCTCCTCGGAGAACTGTGTGCGAATGGCCTCAAGGTGCGTCGGGTTCTTCACGTCGAGAACTTCCGCCGCGCCTCCTATTTCCAGTGTATGGTCAATTGCGTACTTGTCAAGTAGCAGCGAGCCGCGCCTGAGCACGTCGGCCGTGTCTCTATCTATGAGACCGAGCGTCTGCGCGCCGCGAATGGTCTGGAAGTTCTCCTGCGTCTCCCGCGTTATCGAATACAGGCGGGCGCGTTTGTCCGCTTCCTCAACGAAGTCCTTGAATTCGTCGAGGTCATCGCGCGTCTCCGCCTCTATCTGGGCGAGTTCTTCGGGCGTCGGTTCGCGCTCGGCGACCGCTTCTTCGGGCGCTTGGGCCTCGGTGGGTTGGCCTTCAAACGTAACTTCCCACTGGTCTCCAACCGCTTTCACTCGCCCCACGACGCCGGGATT
>PEWI01000120.1:991-4115 GCA_002779555.1 Candidatus Bathyarchaeota archaeon CG07_land_8_20_14_0_80_47_9
TCGCGGTCTAAAAGCCGCCCGTTGCAGAAAACTCTGCAAGCCTCACCAGCAAACCCTAGAGAGCTACAGTCAGATACGTCAATACGGAAGTATGCCGGGGCAAAATAGGCTTTCAATGCAGGTTCTGAAGGCAAGTTCAATCTATATATAAGGTAGGGCACAGTCAAGCAGAGAGCTAGGACTCTCAAAACATACGTTTCAGGGCTTCAGCTCCTTTCATGCCTGCTTCGACGCCGAAGCCTTTAGCCTTAGATGTCATGGTTTTGATTTGCGCGTTCAGCACGTCTTCGAAGGTTTTCACTCCGCTGACCATTGCAGCGGCCACGCCTAGTTTTTCAGCTGCATCTATGTTCAGGAAGCCGCACATTACGAAGCCTTTTCCAGCGATTATCAAGAGCAGCGGCGGAGAATCAGGCAGTTCCGCCCTCATTCCTAAGCATGTTTTGCCGTCAACCTTAACGGTCATGACGCTTATCATTTCCAAACACCTTTTAGCAACAGACACAATCCTTTACATACTCTCGACTTAAATAAAATTGCTGGAGAAAGCAGCCGATGCTGACGAGACTGAAGCAGAAAGTTCAACAAGCCCTCACAGTCGAAGCAAAAGCCGCCCACAGGATAGGGTTAACGCCCAGCAGGATAAGCGGCATAGGCATAATCTTGGCTTTCCTCTCAGCCATCGCATATTGGGCATACGGAACGTGGCAAACGCAAAAATTATACATCTTACTTGCAACCGTACTGCTTCTGCTTTCAGGCTTTTGCGATGCCTTGGATGGAGTGCTAGCTAGGCTTTATCAAGAAACAACAGCGTTCGGCGGTTTTTTGGATTCTTTACTGGACAGGTACGCGGATGCAGCAGTTTATGCTGGCATAATAGTGGGCGGGTTGTGCAACCCATTTTGGGGTTTAACAGCTTTAGTCGGCTCCTTACTTGTAAGCTACGCACGTGCAAGGGCAGAAGCCGGTGGAATAAAGACGGAATCGGTTGGTTTGGCTGAAAGAGCTGAACGCATAATCATCCTAGCCGCAGCAAGCATTGCAGCAGTTTTTTGGCAACCGACCACAGCAATGAACGTAGGCATAATATTGATAGCGATACTGTCAAACTTGACCGTTTTTCAGAGAGGACTATACGTTTATGGTAGACTGAAGAAAAAGTCAGGAAACTAGAACCGCCTTCTCGGACGCATACGCCGCTCTTTCTCGGCTCGAACCTTCACAATTCCTCGGTGTACAGCGCATGACACGCAGTAGTATTTCGTGTCGAAAGAAGATGCAATGTATGTGCCTTTCTGGCGAAGCTCTCTGGCCAACTGTGAATCAACGAAGGAAACTCGGCGTGTGGACTCCTTTGCCTTGTCGCGAGGCACTATTTGCCCGCAACTAGCGCATTGAATTACTCTGCTGCTGCCTTTGCTGCCTTTTGACCTTCCGCGGCTTTTCCGCTTAAATGGCAATTCTCTTATTACTCCTTGGTTTTTGACAGAATGTAAGTGGTGTCTGCTTTATATATCTGTTCTCAGCTTGAGAAGCGTGGCAATGTTGGCTTTTGCATCAATTCTCGGGACGATTTTGCCTTTTGATGATGTGAACAGCGTCGTTACGCCAGGCCCGTGTCCCGAAGTCACACAGTTTGTGTGCACGACTATGCCGACTGATACTGCGCCCTGCTTGTAGATTCTTCCGAAGGAGTGGTCAGCGTCCATGATTGCAACCACATCGCCAAGTCTCAAATCCTCAAGCCCGTACTTCTTCGTCACGCCTTCGTCGAAAAGCTGGATGTCATAGTCCCCTGAGTACGTGTGGTTCATGCCAAGACCTGAACCCATTGTCGCCGCTGGAACAACGTGTGTGACTGGAACCTCAAGCTTGTCGCCTTTCGGTTTCGGGTTTAAAGCTTTGAGAAAGCGCGGGTCCATATTCATCACTATTATCTGTGGAAAATCCAATAGTTTCAAACCGACGCCGAAGGCTTTCACAAGCACCTTGTCGCTGAGCATGAGTTTCTCAAGAGTCTCTGCTTGAAAATCCACGAGCACATGTTCTATCCCGCCGTGTTTACCTGTCACAACCCCTTTTGCACCTTTGGCGTCGCCTGTGACAACCAATGCTTCGTTTCCGACGCATGAGAGCACGTTGAAAGCTGTGTTTGCGCCTTGTCCGAACCGCGGGTCATTTTCTTTGTTTTCCACGCTCACACAGGGTTCAACATGATCTGCTTCCCACCCGCAGGCTGGGTCGCCGACTCTGATGTTGTAGGTGATTCCTCCGACGCCTGGCAGAACCATCGGAACTCCTTTAGCTGAAATGTCGTAGATGGATCTTCCGAAGACAGGGCTTACCACTTCGCCGAAGACGGAGATTTTCACCAGTTTATCGACGTTTGTCTTCAACATTCTTTTCTCCTCACCTGAACTAGATGCTTTATTCGGCTGATGCTAATAAGATTTAACCTGTCCAAGAAGCAGTGTGTGAAATTGGAACATAACAAATCTTAAATGGGTGATGCTTGTTTTGAGTTGAATGAAGTTAAGCCCCAAGAGGCTTATGTTATCGGCGTTGGTTGATGACGATGGCAGACATTGGTCTAAGGTCCAGAATGCTGGTCAAGGACGTTATGAGCAGTCCAGTTGTGACCATTAACGAAAATGCACCTGCAAACAAGGTGGCAGAACTCATGGACAAAAACGATTTGGGCTGCATAATAGTCACAAGCAAGGAAGGAAAGCCTCTGGGAATATTGACCGAGAGAGATCTTGTTGTCAGGGTCTTGAGTAAGAATGCTAAACCGGACTCTGTGAAAGCCGAGGAAGTCATGACCTCACCTTTGATCACGATAGAGCCTGATGAAACCATAAGCGAAGCAGCCAGAAAGATGAGCAGACTCAACATCAGACGACTAGGCGTAGCGTACAAAGGAAACCTCATCGGGCTCGTCTCAAGCAAAGACGTCTTGGCAGTGATGCCTGAGCTGATAGAGATCATCCAAGAAAAGGCGCTGATAGAGGGAGAGAACAGAGCTGAAGAAGCAAAGGAAGAATCTGGACCGCTGGCCGGCCATTGTGACCACTGCGGAACATGGTCTGACAGCCTGCAGGAGGTTAACGGAGAAAACCTC
>PEWI01000120.1:4196-5311 GCA_002779555.1 Candidatus Bathyarchaeota archaeon CG07_land_8_20_14_0_80_47_9
ATCCGTTCATTTATGATGATGACCTCGCCACAAGAGCCCGCGCTATAATCCGAGATTTTGCGTTGAGAATTCTGCCTGTAACTGACAAGAACAAGAGGCTTTTGGGGAAGGTTTCACGCCGTGACATAATGATTATTTCATCCTCCGTCTCTTCCATGCGAGTCAGAGGCGTAATGACTGAACCCAAATATGTGGCAACGATGGATGATGACGCCGTTTCAACCATCAGAGAAATGATCCGACACAGCGCGTGGTACGCGCCTGTCGTCAACTCAGCTCAAGAGGCGACCTACAGAGGAGTTCTGAGCCTGGAAGATTTCATCAAAGTCTCACTGAGAACAAACCCGGAGAGGCTGTCGAAACCAGTTTCAGAAGTAATGTGCAAGGATGTCGTGACTTGTACGCCGGACGATGAAGTTCACAACGTGTGGCGCCTGATGCAGACCAAATCCTTCGCAGGGCTGCCAGTTGTGAAAAAAGACAAGCTCGTGGGCATCATTTCGCAAAAGGATTTGCTTGAACATGGAACAGCCTTTCCGACCTTCGAGTCTAAGAAGGGTCGTTTCCGATCATCTGTCAAAATCTCTTCCATAATGAAGACACCTGCCTTAACTGTGGAACCTTCTGCAACAGTTGCCGATGCCGCCAAGATTATGGTTGAGAGAAACGTCGGAAGAATCCCCGTTAGAGATGCCAAGGGCAGGCTGGTCGGCATAGTTGACCGTGAGGACATTGTCAGGTTACTGATTAAGTGAGAGGGAAATGAGTGAGCAGAGAAGGTTTTAGAAGGACGTTAAGAGAAAAGGGGCAGCTCTCCTTCAAGGCGCATCCTTCGAAGAAACGTGAAGGAGAAATAATGCAGATAGCGAAAACTCCTGTTGTCACAATGGCTCCTACTACGCCAATTCAAGACGCGGTACAGATAATGTGCCAAAAAGGATTCCGCCGCATACCAATAGCCAATCCTGGAACGAAATTTCTGGAAGGAATCATAACCGCCACGGACGTAATCAACTATCTCGGCGGTGGAAAAAAGTTTGAGATGATCCAGCAGAAGTTCGGTGGGAACTTTTTCAAGGCCATAAATGAACCCATAAAACTCGTTATGACGCAGC
>PEWI01000157.1 GCA_002779555.1 Candidatus Bathyarchaeota archaeon CG07_land_8_20_14_0_80_47_9
TCCTTGGTGTTGGATGCTGAGAAGCTTGTGATTATTGCCAGAACATAGTCCATTGGTGGTTTCCTGCCAACGAAAATGATTTTTGACTCTTCTGTCATTCTTTTCACTCCTTTTGCTTTTTTTGTTTGCGTGTAGCGTTGTGCCTTTGTTCGCCTATGGAAAACAAAACGCTACTGCAAGATAGATACGAGGTCTTCCTTATAAATGCAGATGGAAAAATGCTCTCTTTCGCGGTGTCAATAGAGCGTGGGATTGTCTTGCTCTATTTCTTGTATGGTTGTTTTCGTTAAAGCCTTTATTTGTTCAAGCTCAGTTATTTCCCCGTAGCCTACAAGGGTTATGGCTGTTCCTTCGCGGCCCATTCTGGCGGTTCTTCCTATTCTGTGGAAATAGACAAGCGCATCCAATGGAATGTCATAGTTTATTATGTGAGTTATTCCTTCAATGTCTAGTCCTCTTGCTGCGAGGTCTGTTGCGATAAGCAGTTTCAGTTCTCCTCTTCTGAACGCGCCAACAACGTAGTCTCTTTGCGGCTGGGTGAAGCCGGCGTGTAAGGCTTTTGCCTGGTATCCTCGTGCTCTCAGCTCGTCTGATAGTGTGCTTGTTTCTGTTCGTGTCTTGCAGAATATTATGGCTCGTCCTATGTGGTTTTCGCCTAATATGCTGCATAGACGTTCAAATTTGTCATAGGGATTTACGACCATGTAATACTGGTTTATCTGTGTGAGGGCGATTTCGTCCTTGCTCACGAGTATTTTCTCAGGGTTTTTCATGTACTTGTTGCATACGTTCATCACTGTTTGGTCTATGGTTGCTGAGAATAGGCCTGTTTGCCTGTTTGTTGGCACTCTGGTGAGTATGTAGTTTATGTCGTCGATGAATCCCATGTCAAGCATCCTGTCAGCCTCGTCAAGAATCACAACCTTCACTGATGCCAACCTGAGCGTTCCTCGTTTCAGATGGTCTATTATGCGGCCTGGTGTGCCGACGACAATGTGGACGCCGCCGTCAAGTGCGTGTATCTGTTTTTGGATAGGTTCGCCGCCGTAAACTGGTAAGGCCTTGAGTGCTGCGTACTTGCCTAGCCTGCTTATGTGCTCGGCAACCTGCACAGCGAGCTCACGGGTAGGCTCTAGGACTAAGCCTTGAACCGCTTTTACTTTCGGGTCTAGACATTCAATCATTGGGATTCCGAAGGCCGCAGTCTTGCCTGTTCCGGTCTGAGCCTGTCCGATAACGTCTTTTCCTTCAAGCATGGGGGCTATTGCTTCAGCCTGAATTGGGGTCAGATTCCTGAACCCGAGCTCTTCAATCCCTTTCATGACTTGCGGGCTTAACGATAACTCGTTAAAGTGTTGTATTTGCATATGTTTTATCTCCTGCCACAAAAATTTTGCATGAGTTTCTGAAAGCCATCAAAAGCTTCTTTAGTTCAAGCATGAATCATGTGACAAGCATAATGGACTAGAACCCTAATATAAAAAGGTTTAGCACTCACTAGCGGGAAAAGGACGAAGCTAAACTCGCTTATGGTTCTTTCAGCTTCTCTCTTACCCATTTAATGAAGCTTTCAGCGAAGATGCCATTGTCATATTTTTCACATGGGTAGTTCTTGCAGTCAGAACAGGTAGTTAGCTTCTTGTCCTTAGCGCAGAGAGAAATGTCACAGAAAACCCTTCCTTCAGTCTGAGCCTTTTCGCTTGCCTCAGTGCATCCTGGACATTTGCCCTTCTTGAAGACTATGCAGTTGCCACAGTAATAGTTGCAAGGTCCCAAGAGAGTCTTGTCCAACATTTCTTCCTCTAGAGCAATATTCCTTCACTTATTAATAATATAGTCGCTTGATGATATAACGCTCAGGATCAGTCTGCACAAAATAAGCTAAAACTACGCCAGAAATTGGAGTGCTAGGGGTGGGATCTCCGCACGCGCTTACAGGCAAAAATATGACTACTGTATGCTGCAAGAGTTCTGACTCTCTCGGGCTACCACCTAAAACTGTCAAAACAATCGCAAATCTGTCGTCTTTTTCCCTATTCTACAAAAAAAGGTACAGCTTGCGTTAGCCTAATAAACTTGGTGATGCACCTAGTCATAGCAGTCGGGATTCTTAGAGAAAGAGTAGATTGCTATATGTGCGTTTACTTTTTCGCCTGATTGTTCTGACTGATAGATCCTTGGCGCGTGCCATTGTGATCCCGTGATTTGGATGTGAGAAACTGGGCAAAAGGAAGGGCATTAAAATTGTCCAAGAATGGTCTTCATAATGGAATTAACACGGGGAAAAGAGTAGAGAAGCCTTGAGAAACAAAGCATCACCCGGCGAATACCTTGCTTTTCTTTCAATAAAGTATGAAGTTGACTCTGGCGAACTTTTTTATGCGTTAATCTCAGCAGAAGAAAAACAGAAAGCCAGATGTGGGAACCTTTCAATCGAATGTCGCGGCAAAACACAAGATAAAGCCATCTTTTTGATCATGAATGGCTCTAGAGTTGTTGCACAATTTCCAGTATCCGAGGAATTTCTTTTGGAACGAGGCAATCCAATCAAGGATTTCATGAAAACTGACATGATCCGCAGACATCTAGTTAAGAAAAGTAGGGGATCACGGTCTCTTCCCATCGGAGATTTGCGAACTGGAATGAGCCATGTTAATCTGAAGGCTAAAGTTCTGGAAATTCCAAGACCAAAGCTTGTCGTTACGCGGTTTGGAAACTACGCGAGCGTAGCTAACGCTTTGATAGCGGACGAAACTGGAACAATCAAACTCTGTTTGTGGAATGAACAGATAAACTCCATCTCGATAGGAGACACCATTCAAATTGAGAATGCACGAACGTCCACATTCAGAGGTGAAAGACAAGTGAGGATTGGAAAAAAAGGAACGCTCAGCAACATTGAAGACTTGGGTTCCCAACCAGAAGAAGGGCATAGCTCGTAGGGCGCCTCCGGTCGGAAGGCATTGTTGTGGAAGACAAGCTGCGGAGAGGCTTGGAATAGGAAAAAATAGATTATGCAGTGCCGAACGCGCATGGCAGTTTAACATCAGCGTGAGGGGAATGATTTATGAAAATAGTAAAAGGCTGGAGAAAAATAGACAATCAGAGAGGATATGTAAATGCGACAACAGGACAGAATCTCATTGTTACAAAGAAACAGTATGGAGAACACTACGTAGTCCTGCTGTTTCCTGAGACAAAAAATGATGATGAAGGAAGAAAGATATCACCGGAGTTTCCGACCGAGTCAAAAGCGGAATCATTTGCTATGGATTGGATGAATAAGCATCCTAGAGGAGTTGAATGAACGATGAACTTGATTTACTCGTATCTCATTTCGCTGTAACGTGCGCTATCTATAAAAGGCAAGCTTTTCTAAACTATCATGAAGCTTGGAAAACCATGACCGAAGAATCTGACAACAACGAATCAGCTTCGCCTGAGAAGCTCTTAATCGACAACCCATCTGACTTTCAGTTCCACGCTGCCTATCTCACCTACTCTAACACCTATGACAAAACAGCCAACCCTGAAACCAAGAAACAGCTGAACAAGAACATTAGGGCTCTTCAACAGAATCAAATAGACTACTCAACCTTCTACAGAAACATAAGTCAATACCGAACAGAAGACGGCTCTCAACACAACTACGGTCGAACTCTCATAAAAACGCAGAAAAAACGAGAATGGCGCAGAAAAACGCAGAAACACGAAAGAATCGAACGGCACAAAAGATAACTGCGCGCACTAACAGCAGAAAGGCATCACTAGCTACAAAAGTCAGGTGTTTTTGCCCGCAAAGACGTGTTTGATTTTTAACCCCCGCTCGCAACATCCCAAATTGGGTTTCTTCAACTGAAACAAGCTTGTTCTAAGGCGGAAATTGAAGTGCGGGGGGTGGGAACCCCACCCAACTTTACCGGTAAAAACACCATCACATGGCAAGTCTCCCGTACCCATACCCAAACGGGTTCAAGTACCAGCCACTAGGCAACAATTTTATCTTGATCTTTAGAAAACTTGACCGCTAAGTATTTAAATTATTACCGATATAGTAATATTTATGTCGTATCATGAATTGTGGACAGTGTTGTGGAACTGGAAGAAAGAGTTTACGGTAAGAGAGTTCTCCTCGATCTTTGCTAGTCCTGACCCTAACAAAGTCTTGTACGATATGGTCCGAAAAGGGTTCTTGGAGAGGATTGGTTGGGGAAAGTACAAGGTTAACTCTCCAGAAGAGTACTTAACAAAAAGAACGAACATAGGTAAGTCATACAGTTTATTGAATGAAGTTGACATGCCCTATGCATTAACAGGGCCAGACGCTGTTTTCTTCTGGACTAAAGGCGGCTATCAAGTTGACAGGTTTTTTGGTTTCTATCCAATTCACGTGAAAGTTGAAAAGAGAGATTTGAGAAAGTGGGAGGGCTTTTTCAATTCAAGAAAACAAAGGTTCTACGTTAAAGATCAGCCCAGAAGGCAAACATTTTTTGGTTTATTCTACGTGTTGTATCCTGAAGTCGGTTTCAGAGCTGAGAAAGTGAATGGTTTCTGTGTCATACCATTGAAAGAGACTGTAGAGTTTTGTCAGAGGAACATCTACTCTTACGAGCCAGCTTTGGAAATGTTGGATGAAACGTATAATTTGGGCTTGAAGGTAAGGTACATGGAAGAAAAAACTAACTTTTAGTGGTCAATATGGAATTTGTGAATAGAGAGAACGAAATATTGAGGATGCTTAAGAGACTGATAGAAGAGAGACTGGATTTTGTGGTGGTTGGTGGTTATGCAGTCAGCGGATTGGCGAGACACAGATTTTCTGTTGATTCTGATATAGTGGTGTCAAAAAGAGAACTAAGCAAGTTCGAAAAGACCTTGAAGAAAGAGGGGTTCAAAAGGCATGTCAGAAAGACAGGGTTTGATGAAATATATGCAGGAGAGTTTATTAGCTACAAGAAGGAAGTCGACGATCTTCCAGTTACGATAGATCTTCTTGTTGGAAGTTTAGTCTGTAGAGCGACAAGGGCGTCATGGAGTTTTAGTTACATAAGGAAACATTCAATCGAAGCTGTTATCACAGGGATAGAAACTTCAGTGAGCTGCAGAATCCCGGAAAAGGAACTGCTTATCGCCTTCAAGATTCACTCAGCCCGAAGAACAGACATACGCGACATAATCATGTTGAGAGACGGTTCAGACTCGGAGAAGACACTGAAGCATCTAAGAAAAGGAAAAATGGATGCGCTGAAAACTCAGATAAACAAAATAATGGAAGCGTTGAATGATAAGAATCTGGTTGATTCCCTAAAGGGAGTATTCACCTTAACTGTTGACGTGCGAAAGCAAATAGAAGACACTCGTAAGAATATTGAAAGTATTCTAAAAAGCATACGCTAGGTTGTATAAGTAAGAACTTGAAAAGAAACGCTGTTGTTCTTTCTCTTCTAACGCATTGCCCGGATTCACACCCAAATGGGTTCGGGGGTTGATAATGGGGCTGC